>NZ_JALBGX010000187.1:0-10478 GCF_023006465.1 Rhizobium sp. PRIMUS64
CAGAACGCAGCTGCTGGCGGATCGGCGCGCGGACCGGACCGCCCGGCACGATATGGCCGTTGCCGAGGCCGCGGGTCGCATCGATGACGAGCAGGGCATAGTCGATCGCCAGCCGGGCACTCTGGAAACCGTCATCCATGATGATGAGATCGGCGCCCTCCGCCACCAGCCGCGCAGCCCCTTCGACGCGCCGGCGGGAAATCACCGTCAGTGCTTCCTGGGCAAGCAGCAACGGCTCGTCGCCGACGGCGCCCGCCCGGTGATGATCGGGATCGACCACCGTCGTCACATCGAGCGAGCCGCCGTAACCCCTGCTGAGAAAGCCGGGTTTCAGCCCCTTCGCCTTGGCGGCGCGGGCGATCGTCAGCGCCGTCGGCGTCTTGCCGGCGCCGCCGACGGTGAAATTGCCAACGCAGATGACGGGAACCGGAACAGAGGCGCGGCGCGCATGGGCCATGCGGTGGCCGGCGATACGGCCATACAGAAAAGAAAGCGGCAGCAGCAGCCAGGCCCGCCAATCGGCTTTCCTCCACCAGAACGGTGGCGCTTCGGATATCATCTTGCCGTCCCGCTCCCCTGCCCGGCTTGTTCTCACGCAATCCCTTGGGAAAGTCGCTGCGCGCTTTTCCCGGCAAAACCGCTGTGCACTTTTGCTGGAATTGCTTTAGCCACAGCCAGCCCCTTGCTTTTCGACCGGACGGATTGAGAAGCCAAAACCTGAAAAAATGCAAGCCCTTACGGCACCGCGCCTCCGACAGGACGCGTCAAGGACGCTCTACGACTTTGAACCGGCACTTAACCGCGAAAATCGATTCCGATGTTCGCGGTTAAGTGCCGGCGGTCAGGCGGGCTGCAGATCGGGCAGCAGGGTCTCGATGGCGGTGATATCGTCAAGCACGTGATCGGCTGCGGCAGCAAGCGAATCCCGCGAACCGGTGCCGGTCAGCACCGCGATCCTCAGCCCCGTCCCGGCATTCAGACCCATATGCAGATCGTGGTTGTTGTCGCCGACCATGGCGACCTCTTCAGGCGAAAGACCGGTTGCAGCGCAGAAGCCGAGCACCATGCCGGGCTCCGGCTTGACGCCGAAACCGCTGTCGTAGCCGGCGATGTAATCGACATAGGGGGCAAAACCGAAACGTTCCGCCGTCTGGCGGATCGATCGTTCATTGTCGCTGGAGGCGACACCGAGCTTGAAGCCGCGCCGATGCAGCCGGGCGAAGAAACCGGCAAGATCGGTCACCGGCACGGAAAATTCGGCAGCGCTGGAAAAGAGCTCGTCAAGGCGGACCGTCAGTTCGCCGACATCGACCATCGAGCCCGCGGCAACGAGACCCTCGGCGATCTGGCGGGTATTGCCGGCGGCAAGCAGGCTGTCGGGAACGATATGGCCGGTCACCGGATCCATGCCGCAAGCGGAAAGCAGCCGGTCGGCGAGAGGCTCATCCCCCTGGGCTGCGATGCGGGCAAGCTCGCGGTTGACCGGCAGCCAGCTCTCATCATAGTCGAGCAGCGTGCCGTCCTTGTCGAAGAGAATGCCTTTGATAGGGGACGCTACCGACATCATATCTCCTTAGACCTGGGCCACGGCCTTGGGCAACAGCCGCGCCTTCACCGTCAGCGGATTGATATAGGGTTCCAGCCCCTTCACCGTCGCCGTCAGCGCGCCGCGCATCTCGTGCACGGCGGTGATGCCGGCCTCGATCATATTGCGGCGGGCTTCGTCGTTGATCAGCAGGTAATGCACGCCCTTGGCCAGCATTTCGGTATCGCGCACCATGCGGGCGCTGCCGCTGCGGGCAAGCTTCTGATAGGCATCGCGGAAATTCTGCACATGGCCGCCGGAGAGAATGGCGCAGCCGAGCATGGCAGGCTCCAGAGGATTCTGGCCGCCTTCGGCAAAGAGCGAGCGGCCGACGAAGGCGATTTCCGTCAGTCTCAAATAGAGGCCCATTTCGCCGATCGTATCGCCAAGGAAGATATCGACATCGGCGGACAAGACATCGTCGCGGGTGCGGCGGGCGACCTTCAGCCCCTGCTTGACCAGGGCCGCCTCGATCTCGTCGCTGCGCTCGGGATGGCGCGGCACGATGATCGTCAATTGGCGATCTCGCTCCCTCAGCGCCCGGTGAACGATGGCTGCGGCATTCTCCTCGCCGTCGAAGGTCGAGATCGCCGCCCAGGTCTTGCGCTCGCCGATCTGCTTCTTATAGCGGGCGAGGACAGCGCTGTCATAAGGCGGTGCGTCGGTATCGACCTTCAGATTGCCCGAGGTGATGACAGGGACAGCGCCGAGATCGCGGAAACGTTCGGCATCGACATCCGACTGGGCGATGACGAGGGCAAGATTCTCGAACAAGGCTTCGGCAATCGCCGGGCGCCGGCGCCAGCGGGCAAAGGAGCGGTCCGACATGCGGGCATTGATCAGGATCTGCGGAATGCGGCGGTGGCCGAGTTCCAGTACCGTTGCCGGCCAGATCTCGGATTCGGCGATGATGGCGCAATCGGGCTGCCAATAATCGAGGAAGCGGCTGACGGAGGGCTTCAGGTCGAGCGGCACGTATTGATGGATCGCTTCCTGGCCGAGGCGCTCGGCGGCGAGCTTGGCGGAGGTGATGGTGCCGGTCGTCAGGATGACATGAATGTCGCGGCGGCGGATTTCACGGATCAGCGGGATGACGGCGTTGGTTTCACCGACGCTTGCGGCATGAAACCAGACGAGCGGGCCTTGCGGCCGGTTGGCGCTCGGATAGCCAAAACGTTCCAGGCGGCGGGCCCGGTCTTCCTTGCCCTTGGCCGTGCGGTAGGTGATATAGAGGCCGACCACAGGAGAGGCCACGGTTCCCGCCAGACGGTATGCGTTCAGACCGAAGCGCGCCATCCTGGAGCTCATTGCGCCAGCCTCCGATCAAAACCGATCGACATCAAACCCATTCCCTAATTATCGTTGCGGCCGCAATGGCCGATTAATTTGTTCAGAATGCGTCCAACAATCCGGATCGACGGGCGCCCGATGCACCAAAGCCCCGCTCGACGAGCGGCCGGCCGGCAGCACTTGCCAAGGTCAGTTGCCCCTGGCCTTTTCCTGCGGATCGAGCAAACGATGCATGTGGACGATGAAGTAGCGCATATGCGCATTGTCGACCGTCTGCTGCGCCTTCGCCTTCCAGGCCGTCAGCGCCGTGGCATAATCCGGGAAAATACCGACGATATCGAGACCCTGCAGATCACGGAACTGGACGTCATCGAGGCTTTCCAGTTCGCCGCCAAAAACGAGATGCAGAAGTTGCTTCTTGTCACCGGATTCAGTCATTTTTTGTTCTCTTTCTGCCTATTCTCCTCCGCCACCCATCTGCGGGATTTTGACGGAAACGTCAACTGTCTCGTCGCTCCGCAAAGGCCGCGAGGAATTCGCCGAGGCGGCGCGTTGGGGCCGCGCAGAGAACTTTGTGGGTGACTTCGGCGCGGTTGTAGACGATCGGCTGGCCTTCGATGTCGACGAGGCCGCCGCCGGCACAGACAAGGATCAGATCGGCGGCGGCAAGGTCCCAATCATGGGAATTGCCCTTGACGAAGGTGCCTTCGAGACGACCGTCCGCCACCATGGCGATGCGATAGGCGAGCGAGGGAATGTATTTCTCGCGCGTCACCCGGTCGCGGAATTCCGTCGGAAAGGTCTTCAGCAGGTCGTCGCCGATCGCAAGGCGGCTCATCTCTTCCGCTCCGGCGGCCGAAACGGTGAAGGGCACGCCGTTCTTCAGCGCCACGCCGCCCTCGACCGCCTCATAGAGCTCCTCGAGCGCCGGGGCATAGAGCACGCCGGCCACCGGCCGGCCGCGATGAACCACCGCAACGCTGACGCACCAGACCTTCTGCCCGCCGAGGAAGGCGCGCGTGCCGTCAATCGGATCGATGATGAACAGTGTCTCGCGTGAGAGACGGTCGGCATCGTCGTCGGTTTCCTCCGACAGCCAGCCATAATCCGGCCGGGCCTTGCGCAGGATGGTCTCGAGCGTCTTGTTTGCAGCGAAATCGGCAGCGCTGACAGGAGACCGGTCCTCGTTCTTCCACCAGACCTCGGGAGACTGGTTGAAGAAGCCGAAAGCGACGGCGCCCGCCTCTCTCGCAGCATCGGCGATCAGCGTGAGATCGCTCTGCCACCGGGCTTTCTCCATGTCGCTCATCAGATCAATCCATTTCTGAACTACAGTTGGAGCATGATATCGTCCGAAAACCGCGCACACTTTTCGGCATCATGCTCTAGCGTCCGGCAAGCGTCATGCCTTCGATGGCGAAGGTGGGGGCCGCGACGCCGAACTTGCGGTCGATGTCGTTTGCCGGCGTCAGGCGCATGAACATCTCCTTGAGGTTCGAGGCGATCGTCACCTCGGAGACCGGGAAGGTGAGTTCGCCGTTCTCGATCCAGAAGCCGGTGGCGCCGCGGCTGTATTCGCCGGTGATCATGTTGACGCCGTGGCCGATCAATTCGGTGACATAAAAACCGTTGCCGACGCTGCGGATCAAATCCTCCGGCGAAATGTCGCCGGGTTCCAACGCAAGGTTGGTGGAGGAAGGCGAGACGGCGGTGCCGCCGCGCACGCCGCGGCCGTTGGTCTCGAGGCCGAGCTCGCGCGCGGTCGAGGTCGAGAGGAACCAGTGCTTCAAAACACCATCCTCGATCATGACAAGCCGCTCGCCGGACACACCCTCGCCATCGAAGGGCCGCGAGGAGGGCCCACGCACGATCAGCGGATCGTCGGTGATCGACAGGCCCGACTTCAGCACCTGCTGACCCATTCTGTCGCGCAGGAAACTGGACTTCCGGGCGACGGAAGCACCATTGATCGCACCGGCGATATGGCCGACGAAGCCGCGGGCGACACGCGGGTCGAAGATCACCGTGACGTCCTTGCCGGTCGGCACCTGGCGCGGATTGACGCGCTTGATCACCCGTTCGCCGGCGCGGCGGCCGATTTCAGCGGGGTCGTCGAGCTCGGCATAATAGAGACGGCTGTCGAAATCATAATCGCGCTCCATGCCGGTGCCTTCACCGGCGATGACGCTGACGGAATGGCCGAAACGCGAGGCCATGTAACTGCCTTCGAATCCGTGCGAGGTGGCAAGAACGAGGCCGCCCATGCCGGCTGAGGCGCCGGCGCCGGAGGAATTGGTTACACCCTTGACCGCAAGCGCGGCCGCCTCAGCCGCAAGACCCGCCTCGCGCAGCATCTCGGAGGAGACCTCCGTGGTATCGAGCAATTGCAGGTCGGGATAGGATCTCGAAAGGCTCGCCTCATCCGCCAGGCAGGCGAAGGGGTCTTCCGGGGAAACCTTGGCCATGGCAACGGCGCGTTCGGCAAGCGCCTGAAGATCGAAGCCCGGATTGGCCGAAACGCTGGCGACGCGCTTGCCGATGAAGACGCGCAGGGAAAAATCGTCGCTTTCGGAGGATTCCGTGCCCTCGACCTTGCCGAGGCGCACGCTGACCGATTGCGAGCGCGACCGGACGACGACGGCATCGGCGGCATCAGCCCCTGCCTTCCTTGCCAGATCGATCAATTGAGTTGCGCGGGAAAGAAGTGTCGAGGAATCAATTTCAGAGGACATGATTTGGCCTTTCCTTCGGCTTCCATTTATTGTGCACTCTCCCAAGCATCAAGGCCGCCGCCGCCGATTCTTTATCGGGGCTGCCTGCGTGCTCCCTGCCGTTGAAAGAAATTGTCAGCATGTCAGCGCCCAATGCCCTTTTTTCCGAAACGATCCTGCTGCTTGGCGGCGCGGTGGTCGCCGCTCCGATCTTCAAGAAGCTCGGGCTCGGCACGGTGCTCGGCTACCTCGCCGCCGGCATCGTCATCGGCCCGGTCTTCCACGGCATCACCGACGGCGAACAGATCCTCGCCGTCGCCGAACTCGGCGTCGTCTTCCTGCTCTTCATCATCGGACTGGAGCTGAAGCCCACCCGCCTCTGGCAGATGCGGCGCGACATCTTCGGCCTCGGCACGGCGCAGGTGGTGGTGACGGGGCTGGCGCTGACCGCACTTGCCTGGTTTTCCCAAGTTCTCGACTGGCGCGGCAGCATCGTTGCCGGATTTGGCCTGGCGCTGTCTTCGACCGCCTTTGCCATGCAGATCCTCGAGGGCGACGGCGACGTCAACACCAGATACGGGCAACGTTCCTTTTCGATGCTGCTGTTCCAGGACCTGGCAATCGTGCCGCTGCTGGCTCTGATCACCATCCTCGATGGCGGCGACAAGGGCAACAACGCACCGCTGTTGGATTTCGCGGTCGCCGTCGGTGCGGTTGCGGCGATGATCGTCATGGGACGCTACCTGCTAACGCCGCTTTTCCAGATCATCGCTCGGACCGGCGCGCGCGAGGCAATGATCGCGGCCGCCCTCTTCGTCGTCATGGGATCGGCGAGCCTGATGCAACTTGCCGGGCTTTCGATGGCGATGGGCGCCTTCTTATCCGGCGTGATGCTTGCCGAATCCTCCTACCGGCACGAGCTGGAGGCGGATATCGAGCCTTTCCGCGGCGTGTTGCTCGCTATCTTCTTCATCGCCGTCGGCCTGTCGCTGGAACTCGACGTTCTCGCCGACAACGCGCTCTTCGTCATCGTCGCCGTGCCGATCGTCATGGCCGTCAAGGCGATCGTCATCTATGGGCTCTGCCGGATCTCGGGCTCCCCGCACGACGATGCGATCCGCATCGCCTTCCTGCTACCGCAGGGCGGCGAATTCGGTTTCGTGCTGTTCACCACGGCGGGTACGGTCGGGCTGATGTCGACGAGCACGGCCTCGCTGCTGGTCGCGGTCGTCACGCTGTCCATGGCGCTGACGCCGATCGGATCGGCCCTTTCGAAGCGGCTGCTGCGCGGCGACGAGCAGGAGGAGCTGGACGAGGATTTCGAGGGCGCCAGCGCCGACGTACTGATGGTCGGCTTCTCGCGTTTCGGCCAGATCGCCGCCCAGATCCTGCTTGCCGGAGGGCGCAGCGTCACCGTCATCGATTTTTCGGCCGACCGCATCCGCCAGGCCTCCTCTTTCGGCTTCCGCATCTATTTCGGCGACGGCGCCCGCAAGGACGTGCTGCGCTCGGCCGGCATCGACCGGGCGAAGATCGTGCTCGTCTGCACGCAGAAGAAGGAAATCACCGACAAGGTGGTGGAGCTGGTGCAGGCCGACTATCCGCAGACGCGGCTCTACGTGCGCTCCTACGACCGCATCCATTCGATCGAACTGCGCAACAAGGGTGTCGACTACGAGCTGCGTGAAACGCTGGAATCGGGCCTGCTCTTCGGGCGGCGAACACTGGAGGCGCTTGGCGTTTCCGAGGTCGACGCCTATGAAATCGGCGAGGATATCCGCAAGCGCGACGAGGCGCGTCTGGTGCTGCAGGTGTCCGAAGGGCTGCAGGCCGGGCGCGACATGCTGTTTTCCCACCCCGTCCGCCCCGAACCGCTGGTCAAGCCGAAACGTGCTGCCGATCCCTTCGAGGACGATCCGTTGGCCGGAACGGCGGATGCGACGGCGGACGCTTAGATCAACTCCAGGACGTGCGAAGCTTGAGCGTGGCGAACTCGCCGCCGGGGACTCGCTACTGCCAGAATCTGTCAGCATGTTTCTGTAAATGTCCTCCTGACTGACAAACAGGAGCTTACCGTGATCGACAGCAACAGCATTCTACTCTTCGTCGCCGACGCGCCAAAGAGCGCCAGCTTCTATACCCGACTGCTCGGGCTGGACACCGTTGAGGCCAGCCCGACCTTCGCCATGTTCATCCTGCCTTCGGGTCTGGCACTTGGGCTCTGGGGCAAGACGGGCGTTGAGCCGGCGCCAGCTCCCACGGGCGGCGGCTGCGACCTCGGTTTCAAAGTCGCGACAGCAGACCTGGTCGATACGCTTCACACCGAATGGCAAGGCAAGGGCGCGACCATCCTTTTGCCGCCGACCGACCTCGATTTCGGCCGTAGCTTTGTCGCGGCGGATCCCGACGGGCATCGCCTGCGCGTCTATAACGTGGCGGAAGCCTGAAACATGTCCCGCAACTGGATCGCAGTGGCATCGGCAAACCATGTACGCATCGGGCGGGAAGCGGGTTTCATGCAGGTTTGTCACGGAAAGGCCGCTCCGCTTAGGCGGAGCGCGCCTGGTGACCGCGTGATCTACTATTCGCCGACCGAAACATTTGGCGGCAGGGATCGGCTGCAAGCGTTGACTGCAATTGGCATGGTCAAGGAAACTGATGCATATCAGGTGGAAGTTCATCCCGACTTCCGCCCCTGGAGGCGGGATGTCGCCTGGTGGCCGGCCATGGAAACGCCTATCCGGCCACTGCTCGACCGACTATCCTTCACAAGCGGTCGGGCAAGCTGGGGCTATCAACTTCGCTTTGGCCTCTTCGAGATCGACAATGACGATGCCGAGCTGATAGCCGAAGCGATGCTCGGTGAAACGCCCGCGGAATTTGGGCTGCCCGACCGGTTTGGAACCTCGCGAAAAACAGCACGGGCCCCAGCCTCCGCTTCCTTGACCCGTCCATCTTCGCGCGGGTCTGCACCGAACATCGGCTGACCAAGCCTTCATCCGTGGACCAACGGTCAATCCGACCGACAGAGCGGTTCAGCTTTTCATTGAAGCGCAGAGCCGCTCTAACTTTTTGTTCTTAAGCAATTCCGGGCGGAAAACCGCTTCGCACTTTTCCTGGAATTGCTCTAGCGTTTCAGCCGCGCCTCGATTTCCCGGTCAAGGGCGAATTTCAAATCGTCCTTGACGCCGACGGACATGGCGAGGACTTCGCGGGCCTTGAGGAAATCCATGACGCCGGTGCGGCCGACCGTCGGGCGCAGGAAGATGTGCGGCGGGCGAAGCTTGAGCTTCAGCGAGATCGCCGTCTGCATCATCAGCTGGCCGGAACCGAAGATGCTCTCCATGCGGTTCGGAATATGGGTGCCGTCGCCTTCCGGCGCGCCGACGACATCGATGCCGACGACGATGTCGGCAAGATCCATCAGGCATTCATAGGGCACCGGATTGCTGATGCCGCCGTCGATCATCACTCGGTCGCGCAGGCGCACCGGCATGAAGACGGCGGGGATGGCGGACGAGGCGGCCAGCGCCGGAAACAGCTCGCCCTGCTCGATGATGACTTCGCACTGCCCGTAATAATCGGTGGTGATCACCTTCATCGGAACCAGCAGGTCCTCGAAGCGGGCCGGCAGTTCGGACGGCAGGAAGGCTTTCAGGATCCGCTCCAGATTGAACTGGCCAATGCGGATACCCTTGGCCACCGCATCGCGCACCGTCGCCGGTCTCAGGCCCCAAATGCGGGCGACGACCGCCGTCTTGTTGCCGACGGTCGTCAGCGCATGTTCGCGGATTTCGGCGCCGGACATGCCGGCAGCCATGCCGGCGCCCATGATCGCGCCCATCGACGAGCCCGATACCGCCACCGGGCGGATGCCGAGTTCATCGAGCGTTTCGATGATATGGATATGGGAAAGCCCGCGCGCGCCGCCGCCGCCGAAAGCAACCGCGACCGTCGGCAGATCGCTGATCGCGGGCAATTTCGGGCTGATGATCTCTGCCTGCTGCACGCCCGCCCCCGCTTACTGCGGCTGATATCGGAAGAAATGCACCCTCGTATCGCCAAAGATGCGGCTTTCGAGGAAAACATAGGAAGGATGGACGGAAACGACAATATCGGCGCGTTCTTCGAGCACGGCGATTGCGCCCGGCCGTAGCCAGCCGCCCTCGGCCGCCGCCGCCATCGCCTTCTCACCGAGACCCTTGCCATAGGGCGGGTCGGCAAAGAGCACGTCGAAGGGTTCGAGATTGCCGACGCTACCGAGATCTGTCGCATCCCGGCGCAGGATGCGCGTGCGGCCATGCAGGCCGAGCGCATCGATGTTTTCCCAGAGCAGCGCCCTGCCCTCGACGCTGTTTTCGACGAAAAGTGCATGGCGACAGCCGCGTGAAACGGCTTCGAGGCCGACGGCGCCGGTGCCGGCAAAAAGGTCGAGGATCCGGGTGCCATCGACGCATTCCGGATAGGCATGGCTCAATATATTGAACAGGCTCTCGCGCGTCCGGTCGGCAGTCGGCCGGATCTCGTTGGATTTTGGCACGGCGAGAGGCCGTCCGCGAAACTCACCGCCGACGATCCGCACCGCGCGTCATTCCTTTTCCTTTAGCACCACCTCTGGACGGCCCGCCTGCAGGCCTGTCGCCGCCCGGCCTGTCACCACCGGGTTTGGCGCCTTTCGGCTTGCCGGAAAAACTCTTGGCCCCACCAGGCTTGGCCCCACCGGGCTTGGCCGCAAAGCCCTTGCCGCGCGGCCTGTCACCAGAAGGCCTGTCACCCGAGGGCTTGTCCCCGAACGGTCTTTCACCGCGCGGACGCTCGGAGCGCCCCTCTCCGGCAAAGCTTCTGGCTGCTCGCGGACGCTCATCACCGTCCTCGCGCGGCCTGCGATCGCC
>NZ_JALBGX010000188.1:0-10442 GCF_023006465.1 Rhizobium sp. PRIMUS64
CATGTCATATTCGATGCGCAGCATCTCCCGCGTGGTGAAGACGGCAGGTTCGCTCGCCTTTCCCGTTTCGGCATCGATCTGCTGCGGCTTCAGCATGATGAGATCGTCCGATGCCATCAGGCGCGCGCGGATATTGGCGAAGTCCGCGGGATCGTCGACAGTGCGATGCAGCGCCTTGGCGATATCGCGCTCATCGAAGGTGGAGCGTTCATTGCTCAACTGCTTCAGCAGAAGTGCAGGATCGGCAAGCAGCCGGTCGGCCATCTCCTGGCGACGGGCAAGGTCGGCTGGAGCAAAATACATCTCCGCGTCCCTGCGGGAGAGTGCTGCCTTCTCCGGTCCGAGGTGCTTCTGCGCGATGCCATCGAGGCCCTGTTCGGCATAGGAGCGGCCATCGAGCCGGATCTCGTGACCGGCAAGCGCCAGGTGCCGGCTGGCCGTTTCCGCCCAGGCGATCTTCCATCCCTTCATGGTTTCCTTGTCGCCAGCCCAGAGTTTGTAGACGACCTTGCCATTCGGGCGATCCGGCGTGACGACCCGCAGCGGCTCTCCGTCCTCGCCACGGACAGGAACCTTCTTTGGCCCGAACCCCTCCTCCGCCAGCGGCCTGAGCGTCGTCATCAGATGGATATGCGGGTTGCCGTCCTTGTCGTGATAGACCCAATCGGCGACCATCCCTTTCGCAGTCAGATTGTCGAGCACGAACTCCCGCACCAGCGCGATGTTCTCAGCCCGCGTCAGCTCTTCCGGCAACGCGATGATCAACTCGCGCGCCAGCTGCGCGTCGGCGCGTTTCTCGAAAGCATCGACGGCATTCCACAGCGCTTCGCTCGCCTTGGCGACGGATTGACCAGAAATCGCCGACCGCAGCCAGGCCGGTATTTGGTCCGGAAGAGCCAGCTCCTCATGCACCAGTTCGGAAGCTCCGCCGCGATAGCTGAACGATGTGCCGGCCTGTTCGTCCATCATCCGGGCGCGATGACGATAGGCGGCGGCCGAGACGACGCTGCGTCCCGCGCCCCTGCCGATCACCTGTGCTCTGACGAACATGATCGCCACTGTCGTCTCCACCTCACCCGAGCACGTCGCGACAGCGACGTATATTGCGCCCTCAAACCAATCGGAACGCAGGGCCGATGCCGCTTTTCCGGAAGACGGCCATCGGCCGAAATTCCGGCTGCGACGTTTTGGGGCTGGTCGAAAATAGCCTATTTAACTATCGTTTTGTAGTTAGTATAATCGGTCTTCGGAGGCTATTTTCGGGAAAGGGAGATTCACCAATGGCCGTAAAATCATCAATTTCTGATCTCGATGCGCAGATGGAGAAGTTGCGAGAACGTCGGCGAATTCTGATAGTTAAATCGGCGGAGCGGTTTGCCCGCGCGGCGACGAAGTCCGGGCTGGCGGAAATGGAGATCGCCGACGAGGAGGTCGAGCGGATCGTCGAAGAGATCGCCGCTCGATTTCGCAAAGAGGAGAACAAAGGCACTGGTGCTGCATCTCCTCAAACGCGTCGACCGGCAGTTGGTGGCACTGGATCGACGTCGGAGGTTTCACATGACGGCTGACCGCAAGAAGGAAGCACGCGAGAAACTCCTGCTTGGCGGCATCGTCGTGAAGGCTGGTCTGTCGACGGCCGACCGGGCTTTTCTTCTGGGTGGCCTCATCGAACTGGCAAGGGTGATAGCGGGATCGGCCGAACATAGGCGGTTGCGCGATATCGGCAAAGAGGCGTTCAGGCGCCCTTCGCTCAGTCCGTCCACACCGCGCGTCGAGGAGACCGCCGGATGGCGCTGAAGGGTCGATTGCATCCGAGCCTGCTGCTGGTCTTCGTGCCGATCGCCGTAACAGCGATCACCGTCTACATCATCGGCTGGCGATGGCCGGCACTGGCCCACGGCCTCTCCGGCAAGATCGAATATTGGTTCCTGCAAGCGGCACCCGTGCCGGCGCTCCTGTTTGGGCCGCTCGCAGGACTTTTGACCGTCTGGGCGTTGCCGCTGCATCGCCGGCGGCCAATCGCCGTGGCCAGCCTCTTGTGCTTTCTCGTCGTCGCCGGTTTTTACGCGTTGCGCGAATATGGACGCCTCGTGCCATCGGTGGAGCGTGGCATCGTCACCTGGGACCAGGCGCTTTCCTATCTGGATCTCGTTGCCGTCATCGGCGCCCTGGCGGGCTTCATGACTGTGGCGGTTGCCGCCCGGATCTCCGTCGTCGTGCCCGAGGCAGTCAAACGGGCAAGGGGCGGAACCTTTGGCGATGCCGATTGGCTTTCAATGTCGGCGGCAGCAAGGCTCTTTCCGCCCGACGGCGAGATCGTTGTCGGCGAGCGTTACCGCGTCGACAAGGAAACCGTCCACCAAGTGCCCTTCGATCCGAAGGATCGCAGCACGTGGGGACAGGGCGGCCAGGCGCCACTCCTGACCTACAAACAAGATTTCGATTCCACCCATATGCTCTTCTTTGCCGGATCGGGCGGATACAAGACGACCAGCAACGTCCTGCCGACCGCACTGCGTTATTCCGGCCCTTTGATCTGCCTCGATCCTTCCACCGAGGTTGCGCCGATGGTGGTCGAGCATCGCACCCGCATTCTCGGGCGCGATGTCATGGTGCTCGATCCGACCAACCCAATCATGAGCTTCAATGTCCTCGACGGCATCGAGCATTCGATGCGAAAAGAGGAGGATATCGTCGGCATCGCCCACATGCTTCTGTCCGAAAGCCTGCGTTTTGAATCCTCAACTGGCTCCTACTTCCAGAACCAGGCGCACAATCTCCTGACCGGACTGCTCGCCCATGTCATGCTGTCGCCGGAATATGCCGGCCGGCGAAACCTGCGCAGCCTGCGCCAGATCGTTTCCGAGCCTGAACCTTCCGTGCTCGCTATGCTGCGCGACATTCAGGAGCACTCGGAATCTGCCTTCATCCGTGAAACGCTTGGTGTCTTCACCAACATGACCGAACAGACCTTCTCCGGTGTCTATTCGACGGCGTCGAAGGATACGCAATGGCTCTCATTGGATAGTTACGCCGCGCTCGTCTGCGGCAACGCCTTCAGGTCGAGCGATATCGTGTCGGCCAAGACGGACGTGTTCCTCAATATCCCGGCGTCGATCCTGCGCTCCTATCCCGGCATCGGGCGTGTCATCATCGGCTCTCTGATCAACGCCATGGTCCAGGCCGATGGCGGCTTCAGCCGTCGGGCGCTCTTCATGCTCGATGAAGTCGACCTGCTCGGCTACATGCGCGTGCTGGAAGAGGCACGCGATCGCGGCCGCAAGTATGGCATCAGCATGATGCTGCTCTATCAATCGGTCGGACAGCTGGAACGGCACTTCGGGAAGGATGGCGCGACGTCATGGATCGATGGCTGCGCCTTCGCCTCCTATGCGGCGATCAAGGCCCTCGATACGGCGCGCAATGTTTCTGCCCAATGCGGGGAGATGACCGTTGAGGTTCAGGGGCGGTCGCGCAACATCGGCTGGGACACGAAAGGCGGCGGCACGCGCAAATCCGAGAGCGTCAATTTCCAGCGCCGGCCGCTGATCATGCCGCACGAGATCACCCAGTCGATGCGCAAGGACGAGCAGATCATCATCGTTCAAGGCCATAGCCCGATCCGCTGCGGCCGGGCGATCTATTTCCGGCGGAAGGATACGGACGAGCAAGCAAAGACCAATCGCTTCGTGCGGAGTTGACGAGCTTACACGTTCAGCGCCGCCGCCCGAGTTGCGTTGGGCGGACGTCTGCGAAAGGCGCTTTGTACGCCGCTCCCGCACGGAAGGCGCCAAGGACTTCTGAGGAACCGAGACGAGCATGGCCGCTGAAAACGACCAAACATCCATGACGAAGTGACAGGCGAATGGCGTCCGGCGTCGAAGATGGCAGCATCCGCCAGTGACGGTGAGACGGTCGTTCGAGACGCAAGCGGCAATGTTCTTGCCGATGGTGACTCGATCACCGTCATCAAGGATTTGAAGGTCAAGGGAGCCGGCCAGACGCTGAAACAGGGTACCGTCATCAGGTCGATCCGCCTCACCGATAATCCCGAGGAGATCTATTGCCGCCATGATGGAATCAAGGGTCTCGTTCTGCGCACCGAGTTCGTACGCAAACGTTAATTCGAGTTTTCAGGGCCTGCTCAACGGAATCGGCTGACCTCCGTGGCCGACTTGCGGCGACGGATGAATTCACGCAGCAGCGGCAGGAAGAAGGCTTTGCTGAAGCGGCCGGTTGGCGGCTCAGGCTCCAGATAGTATGAGTTTCCGACGATGTCGGTATTGAACTCATCGAAGATAATCCAGAGCCTGCGATCAGCATCGAGGCCAGCGCGGCGCTTTTCGATAGCCGGCACTTCCACGGCAAACCGCGACGCCTCCGGCTGCTTGGTGGTAACGGGAAAGAAGAGAACCAGATCACCATCGGGCCGTGGCATTCTCACGCCGACGGCTACCGGCCGCTCCTTGCGTCCTTCCGTCTCTCCACGCCCCGCCTCTCTCGCCCATAGATAAGGATAGCGTATGCCGCTTGCGGTCTGGATCAACTCGTAGTTCATGAGCGGCCTGCCTCGTCCTCGCCTGCGTATGCCTCGACGGCGTTTTCGAACTCGGCAACCAGTTCATCAGGCATCGTTTCGATGGTCCCCACGGTACGCCGGTCCGACTGCTTCATCAGCCGTTGGTAGTCTTCGATATTGAGGAGGACCAGTCGGGGCTTATTCCGCTGGGTGATGGTCACTGGATGGCGCAGAGCCTCGGCGATGATGTCGCCAGACTTACGGGAGAGGTCGCTGGTTGAATAGGAACCGCTTGACTTAGGCATATGGGTTTCCTTTGGGTCTCTTAGTTGCTGTATTTGTTGCAACATACAGCATTTACAACAATGTTGCAAATTTGCTGATTTGACGAGTTGCGGCCTTGCCTAGGAGGGAATTGCGGCGTCCAGCAGTGCGCACCGCATGAACGGGGATGCCAGTTCCCAGGGTGATGCCCTAAATAATCGACCGAATTCTTCGTCGGTCAACCTAACCAACGTCGGAAGCCGGACCTCGACTCCACCCTCATCCGCCGTCAAAACGTTGATCCAGTCGCCGCCGTTGATGCGGTACTCATGTGTGTCGAAATCAATTTCTAGCTCGTCCAGCAAATTGATGGTGAAACGCCCGAAAATCTCGTTCTCGCCCTGCATCTGATATTCGGCGAATTCATCCTCTCCGGTGAGAAACCTTCGTTCCAATGCCATCACCATCAGGATCCGAGCGATTGCAGCGTCGAGCCCTTCAATCAGGCGATCATGAAGTTCTTGAGAGAAACCGCTGTTGTAGCCGAAGCGGTTTGCGACGACGACAAGCCCAAAACCGGCAAGCTTGGCGTAGGGCATGAGGTTCTGATCGGTTATCATAATGTGATCTCCTTCTTGATGACGAAGATCGGCCACTCCCTTGCAAAGGGGGGGAGACCGTGCCGTCCTTGACGCCGGATTTGCTGGAGTAAAATTGGACGTCAGAGAGAGAAGAGACCCGCGACCCCAAAGGGGTTGCGACCGTTTCTGGCGTCAGCCGGCGGGGATCTCGATGGGAACCCTCACAGGCGGACGGGCCGGTCGATCCGGGCTGGCTGCCTCGGTGTACAGTGAGAAAGAGCCGCCTTACGGCAACTCCTCTCCGGTCTGTTTTGCAAGTTCGGCGCGCGCGGCTTCCAGCTCCGCCTCGATGCGGCGACGCTCCTCAGCGGTCGGCGCTTCCCTGGCTTCAAGGCGCAGTTCCTCGATGGTGCATTCGATGTTGAAGGCGTTTTCGTTCGTCATCGTCATCTCCTTGTTGACGTGAAAGATGACGCCGGCGGTCGTGAGGATCGGGTCGGGTCAAGGTTCGGATCAGCGACCGGCGGAGCCGGCGCGCGGAGGTGCCGATTTTGCCGCAGCGGAGGAAACCGCAGCGGAGGCAAAATTGGAGGGGCCGCGCGACCTTGAGGCGGCACGGACCTCATGGCAGACTTGGCGAACTGAGCAGACAATCCACGTTTCGTTTGCCACCAGAAAACAGGCGACAGGCAAAGCCGATCGCCTCAGGCGCCGTCACTGCGTAAGCCGGCCCCGATCGCTCGAGGCCGGCTGCTGGTCGTTCAGTTCGGGTTGTTCCAGAGGATAACCTTGCGGTTCGGCTTGCCGCCGGGGGCTTGTGTGAGATTGCCGAAGATTACGCCGATCTCCGGAGCCTCCAGTTTGACCGAGAGGTATTCCTCGCCGGTCAGGCGAGCGATGCGGTTCCAGCCCGCGCCGATCTCGAAGCCGGTCTTACGGTGGATGATGCGGTAGTCGGGTGCTTCATCGTTCGCCTTGCGGGCGTTCGGGACGATGGCGATCGGGGCGTTGACCCGGATGGTGGCGAAGATGCCTTCAAGGCTGCCGTCACTCTTCTGCGTCAGGGTTGCTATCGTGGTGGCCATGGTATTGTCTCCTTCGGTTGCTCGGGACCATTCCCGATGGCGCCCGAAGAAGGGGCCGAGCCGCAGGCGTCACCGGAGCGCCAGCGCAGGGGAACCCCTTGCGGGTTGACGGTGATGGCGGCCGATCCCTTAGAAAGGCGACATGGAGAACGGGAATGGTCTCACGCAACCGAAGGGCGGGACAAACCATCACGTCAGCCCGGGTCGCGGCTCTACAAGAGGGCTAGGAGCTCTTAGAGTTCCTCGCCGCCATTCTACGTAAAGCTCTCATCCCGCTCCTAATCACCGCAAGCGAGAGGCGCGCGCCAACTGCCCAATGGTACGTTGCCAGTCGGTGAGATCGGCGCGGGCTGGAACCGCAGCGCTTCCTGCTGGCCGCAGGGCATGCCGGGTGGAGTTGTTAGCTCGAGGGGTCGAACACGTGATCCTTCGTCGACTTGCCCCGGTCCCGGTTGACGCATCCGACAGTATTCCATCGGGAGATCCAACCGTCAGCGCCCGGCCACACCGAGCGACCAGGGCCGGCTTCGTCGAGCGTTCTGCGCCGTCCTAAACGCGCCAACACATCACAAAACGGAATCCATCGGCTGCAAAGGATTCAAAACTCTCGTTGGACAGGATCGGTCCCCACGGGAATGATCCCCGGCATGAGCCGAATGTCGTTCCACCTCTACTGCCAGCGCATTGATGCCAGCCGCGACATGGCGCGCTATTACATGCTCGCGATCCAGCCTACCTTGTTCGGCGAAACCGCGGTCGTGCGCAGCTGGGGACGGATCGGCAGACGTGGCGGCGAGAGGACCGACGTGTTCGAGACCGAACGGGAAGCCATCGCGCATTTTCTCGAACTTGCGCGCCGGAAACGTCGGAAGGGCTATAGGCCGGACCGAGGCTGCGATGCCATCGGGAATCTGATCTGATCGCGCGATGCATATCCGCGCGTTCGCGTCTTAGAGCAGCGCGGTAGCCGCCCGCGCAAAGGATCGTCACGCCTTCAGGCGCGAACACTGCACCGCAGGCTTCGTGAAGCCGGCTCGCCCGGCGCAATAGAGCCCGGTCCGGCGAAAACGCCGGATGCGCCCCTCGGCCCTTGAAATTGATGGCGACACATGACATGTAAGGAACGACAGATGACGCAGGAGAAAGATCATGGCCATCGCCGCAAAAGCACCTTCCTCCGGAGTAGGCAGTGAACTGCAAAAAATTGAAGCACTGCTCGGCGGCTCGCGCACTCTGTCGCGTCGCCTGACCAATGCGCTCGACGCGCATGAGTTGCTTCTGCATGGTCTGCCTGCCTCGGCGCTGGATTACCTTGTCGGCAATCTCGTTGTCATCGCCAAGAATGAGTCCCTCGAAAAGGCGGTGGGCATGAGCTTGCGCACCTGGCAGCGGCGGAAGGACACGCCTTCCAAGCCGCTCAACCAGGAACAGAGCGGCCGCGCTTGGAAGTTTGCTGAGATCCTCGCAAAGGCAACGGATATCTTCGGATCGCAGGCAGAAGCCGAACAATGGCTGGAGCGTCCCGCGGTCGGGCTTGATCAGCGCCGCCCGATCGATCTTCTCGGGACGCCCGCCGGCGTCGAGCTTGTCGAGGATCATCTCGACCGCCTGGAATACGGCGTCTATGCATGACTCTTTTGCCAATCGCGCTCGGCGGGACCGAACTGGTCGCGTGGCGGCTCGATCAGGTTGTCCATGCGCCGACATGGGATAGCGGGGAAGGCGCCTATCGGGTTGGCGGCCGCTGGAACAGCAAGGGGATTCACGCGGTCTACTGCTCGCTCGATCCCGCGACGGCGATCCTTGAAGTTGCGGTCCACAAGGGGTTCCGGGCGCTCGACACCGTGGCACATGTGATGACGGCAGCTGTCATTGCCGATGCCGGCGATGTCCATGTTGTCGATCCGGGAAGCGTGCCCAATCCCAACTGGCTGCGCCCGGGCATTCCCGGCGCGGGACAACAAGCCTTCGGAAACGATCTGCTTCGACAGCATCGTTTCGTCGCGATCCCGAGCGCGGTCTCGCCGCATAGCTGGAACCTGATTTTTCTGGCAGGCGGCGCGGCGGGCGCCTATGCGCTGAAGTTCCAGGATGCTTTTGCTCTCGATACACGATTGCATCCACCCACGATATGAACGAGCCCGATTGCGTCGCCGCAACCTGCGACGCGATCTCATTACCATCCGGCTTTCCCCCGCACGAAGGAAAGCGCTCACGCGCCATCCTCCGCGGCTTGCCAGACCGGGATTCCGAGCCGGCGGTCCTTGTCGGCGCGATTGCCTGTGATGCCGGAGCCGGGAAAGATGATAACGCCGGTCGGCGTGACCGAGAGCATCTCGTCATTACGACGAAAAGGAGCGGCCTTGGCGTGCTTCGGCCCAGCAGGCGGCGACGCGCTCAGGCCCTTCGGCGAGCCACCCTTGCGCTTCAAGGCCCGCAGCCTCATCTCCAATTTACTGACTGTTTTAAGGTAGTATGAAACTGGAGTCCGTGCTACATTTTCGCACCCGGCTCGGCTCAGCAAAAAGTGATTGAGGGCGATGTGCGAAAGTTTCTGATCGGCGAACAGGCGTTCGATGAAGACGCTCCGGAGCTTCGGGCTCGCCTCGAACAGGCTTACACGCACAACGTCCGGCCACTTTGCCAATGCAAAGACCCGCCGCTCCCTATGTACATCGCGCGCGTCGACGGTCTCCATGTCATCAAGCGCATGCCGCTTTCGGGGCATCGTCATCACCCCACCTGCCCTTCCTATGAGCCGCCCTACGAGCTATCGGGCCTTGGATCCTTGATCGGCAGCGCGATCCATATCGACGCAAATGGGAAAGCCGCCCTGAGGCTCGATTTTCCTCTGACAAAGAAAAGTGTTCGAAACACGCCAGCGCTCTCAACGCACGCGTCTGAAGCCGCGCTCCGCAACGAGACGAAGAAGCTCTCGTTGCGCGCCGTCCTGCATTATCTCTGGGAGGCAGGGGAACTTACGGAATGGCGCGCGTCGTGGACCGGCAAGCGCGGCTGGAGCCGGGTGCGGGCAAGTCTTCTCAACGCCGCCTTGCAGATGACCGCGCAAGGGGACCCGTTAAGTGACATCCTGTTCGTGCCTGAAGTGTTTCATCAGGAGGACCGCGAGGGAATAGCGGCGCGGCGGGCGGCTGCGCTTGCTGGTGCCTACGCCTCCCGCCCGGGGCCCCGGAAGCTGATGGTGACCGTGGCGGAGGTCAAGGAGTTCGCCGCAGCCCGCGTTAGCCGGAAAATCGTCGTCCGCCACCTCCCCTTCCCCTTCATAATCGAGGAAGGTACGTGGAAGCGGTTGGGTGCCAGATACGAGACGGATCTCGAGCTCTGGCGATCGAGCGAAGACTTCCATCTTATCATGATTGCGACCTTCGGGATATCAGACACCGGGATCGCATCCATCGAGGAGATCGCCATGATGGTGGTCAACGAGAACTGGATTCCGTTCGAGAGCGTCCATGAGCAACATCTCCTGGAACGGCTTTCAAGGCTGAAGCGAAAGAGCGTGAAAGGCTTGCGTTTCAATCTCTCCCGCGAGCAACCGGTCGTTTCTGTAACCCTGCCGGAACAACGCCCGGCTCCCGTTGCAATGTTCATCGTGCCTCCCGGCGCCAGCGAAGATTTCGAGAATGCGCTGGCTGAGATGATCGACGCAATACCGGAAATCACACCCTGGATCTGGCACGTCACGGAGGGGGAGATGCCGAGGCTCCCCTGAAGCGAAAAGTCTTGATTTGCCTATGCTGACGAGGGGATTTGATCATCAGGCATATGCTCCACACCGACGGCACGGAGGATCGACGGTCTAGTGCCCTAGGCAGAGGGCCCGCACCGCGCTCGCGAGGCTTTCGGCGCTACAGTGGTCCCCGTCTCTCATGGTTGAGTGAAGGAAGAGACGGCTCACGCCGCCGCCTCCTCGTCGAACTCCGGCTGCAAGGAATGCAGGTAGTCGACGGCGCGCTGCGCATGCGCTGCCGC
>NZ_JALBGX010000189.1:0-10253 GCF_023006465.1 Rhizobium sp. PRIMUS64
GGCGTTTCCACCGTCAGGCCCTGGCCGCCGCGCTCGGCGCGCGCCCAGATCGTTCCCGATTGCAGCTCCAGCGTCGTGTCGCCGCTCGCGGCCATCTTCTTGACCTGCAGCGAGGAATTGCGGCCGAGACGGACCTGGGTGTGATCGGAAAAGACGATGGCGAGCTGGCCGTTGGCATTGGTGCGCAGCACGTCGCCAGTCAGGAGATCCTGATTGATGTCGACGACACGCCAGTTCGACACTTCGATGAAGCGGACCTCCTCGCCGGTCTTGCGGGCAATGACGGATCCGGCAACCGGTGTTGCACGCTGAACGGGGTCGGCCGCCGCCGGCGGCGAAAAGCCTGGCAAGACGAGCGCAAGCGCCACCCCGGCGCGACAGATGTTTTTCCAGCGACCCAGCATGACCCAACCCCAACTCCCACATCCCCTTTGTCCATGTAGAAAAGAAAAGTCAAGCGCATTGCACACGTGTTCTTGAATTCGCCGTGCAGTGTAATATCAGGGAAACACTTTGTAGGTGGAGTATTCAGGTGAGCGATTTCGAAAATGCAACTGATCTTATGCTGAGCGCGCCGTCGAGCGGTGATATCAGTTCCGAGTATTTTGACCATATCAAGAAAATCAACGACATATTCTACGACCAGGTCAAGATATCTGACCAGAAGGCCGCCTATATCTTTACTTTCATGCTAGCCTTCCTGGTGAGTTCGAGCGAGGTGAGGGCAGTCTTCAGCCCGGCACGCTACGCGAGCGGGGCGCCAGGGAGCATGCTGTTCTCGGGCCTGCTTGCTGCAGCCTCGGTCTTTTCCATCCTTTCGGCGATCCTCGTCGTGTTGCCGCGCCGTTTGGACAGCTCGACCTCGCTGTTTTGGGGCGCCTGGCAGAACCACCGCGA
This sequence comes from Rhizobium sp. PRIMUS64, assembly GCF_023006465.1. Taxonomy (NCBI): domain Bacteria; kingdom Pseudomonadati; phylum Pseudomonadota; class Alphaproteobacteria; order Hyphomicrobiales; family Rhizobiaceae; genus Rhizobium; species Rhizobium sp. PRIMUS64. Next base: position 898 of record NZ_JALBGX010000189.1, read on the forward strand.
CCTGTTCTTCGAGGCGGCACTGCGGCGCGACGAACGCTATCTCTTCGACCAGTATCTCGAAAACGCCAACATCCTCTCCGCCATCGCCCGCAGCAAATATCGTTGCGTCACCTTCGCGTTCCGCGGGCTGATGGTGAGTGTGATCGCTTACGTGCTGCTGTTGGTGGCGGTGTGAGCGCAACATGGCTCAAGAGAGCCTCGCCCAGAGGTGGCCCGCAAGGGCTTCGAAGGGCGAGGCATGCTTTCGCCGGGCACGCAGAAAAGTGCCCGGCTACTTTCAATCCTCGACTTCGAGGATGAGTTCAAGTTCGATCGGCAGGCCGAGGGGCAGGCTGGCGACGCCGAGCACGACGCGGCCTGAGAGCTTTTCCTCGCCGAAGACCGCAAGCAGCATTTCGGATGCTCCGTCCGCAACCTTCGGATGGTCGCGGAAATCGCCTTCGGTCGCGATATAGACGCCCAGCTTGACGACCCTGACGACCCTGTCCAGTGAACCGAGATAGTCCCTTGCGGCTGCGAGCGCACTCAGCGTTGCCGTTTCGGCCGCCTTCCTGCCGTCTTCGGCCGTCAGAGCACCGCCGACGCGGCCGATATAGCGCGGCTCATGGCCGACGACCGGCAGCATCCCGCTGAAGAAGACCAGGTTACTGGTCCTTATCGCTTCGACATAGGCCCCAAAGGGTGTCGGTGGCGGGGGAAGCGTGATGCCGAGTTCCTGCAGCCGCCGTTCCGCGCCGGCTGCCTGCGCTTTCGCATGGTCTACCATCTGCCCAGATGTGCGCCGCCGTCGACGTGCAGCACCTCCCCGGTTACGCGCGGCGCTTCGGTGAGGAAGACGACTGCGTCGGCGATCTCCTCGACGTTCGATATGCCTGCCATCGGCGACAACGTCTTCAGGAAATCCTTCGGATTATCCTTGTGCAGCGGCGTGTCCACCACACCGGGAGCTACAATATTGAAGCGAATTCCTTGGTTCGCATATTCCATCGCCAGGTTCTTGGAGATGGCGTTGATACCGCCCTTTGTCATCATCGACACCGAAGCGGAGAAACCGGCGATCGGATGATCGGTCAATGGCGTGGTGATGCTGACGACGCTGCCGCCCGTTTTCTGTGTGAGCATCTGCCTGACGACCAGTTGGGTCAGGTGGATGAAGCCCTCGAGATTGGTCGAGGACAATTTTTTGAAGTCGTCCATGGTGAAATCGACGAACGGCTTGGCCAGGAAAATGCCGGCATTGTTGACGAGGCCGTCGATCGAGCCGAACCGGTCGATTGCGGTCCTTGCCACCAGCGCTGCGGTTTCGGCATCGCCAATGTCACCGTCGACGAGCGCCAGCTTGTCGGAGGCTTGGAAAGCGTTCGAAGTGCTGACCTGGCGCGAGGTGGCGACCACATTATAGCCGCGCTCGATGAAGGCGTTAACGAGGCCGGCTCCGATACCCTGCGAGGCGCCCGTGACGATGACTGTTTTTTTCGTAGTCATGCTGATCTCCATAAACTGGTTCGGGCAACGCGGGCCTTGCATTTGCGAAGGCCGGGTCGCTCGAGATGGGGCTGCTGCGAATGCGCCTCCATCGGGTTGTCTTGTTTTCGCAAGGTGAATATGGCGAAAACTCCATTACCCGATTAGATGGAAATATCTGGATTCTCTTTTGCATCCATGCAAAAATATCGCGATGGCTGATCTGAACGATATCGCAGTCTTCGTGAAGGTGGCGCAGTACGGCAGCTTCAGCCGTGCTGCCCATTCCCTCGGCATGCCGGTATCGACGGTCAGCCGGAAGGTGACGTCGCTGGAGGAGCAGCTCGGCGTGACGCTGCTGCAGCGGACCACCCGCAAACTGAGCCTGACCGCCCAGGGCCGGGCCTATTACAACAGGTGCAGCGAACCGCTCGCCCATCTCCTCGACGCCGAGCAGGTACTCACCGAGACACAGAGAAAACCGGAGGGTTTGCTGAAGATCTCCGTGCCTGTCATCTTCGGACAGGAGGTCTTTTACGAATTCGTCTCGGCCTTCCTGAAGGCATATCCGAAGATCCAGGTCGATCTCTTCGTCACCAACCTGTTCCTCGATCTGATCGCGGAGAACATCGACCTCGGCATCCGTTTCGGCGAACTCAAGGATTCGACCATCGTCGCGCAGCGGCTCGGGAAGAGCGTGCGCTATCTGGTCGCTGCGCCCGACTATCTGAAGGGCAGGGTGCTTCCCTTGAAGCCCGAAGACCTGAAGGACCATCAGTGCATTCTCTTGAACGGCCGCAACGGCGAAGCGGAATGGGATCTCGTGAACGGGCGCATAACGGTTCGCCTGCATGTGTCGGGGCCGGTATCGAGCCGGGATTTCGATGCGGTGAGCGCCTTCACCTATCGCGGACACGGCATCGGCCTGCTGCCTTCGACCTATTGCGACGAACAGATCAGAAGTGGCGAACTCATCCGCCTGCTGCCGGACTGGTCGTCCGAGGAAATTTTCGTGCACGCCGTCTATCCCACCCGCCGCTTCCTGCCTTCCCGGTTGCAGGTCTTTCTCGATGCGCTGAAGGCATGGAAGAACCCCTTGTGGCTTCCCTTGCATTGAAGGCCTTCCGATCCATCACCGAAAATTGAAGCCGTGCGCGTGGGCGAGCGTCCTGCGTCGGCCAAGCTGTGTTAGAGTTTGCTGGCTTGGATGGCGCAGGGATTGGATTACCAATGCTGACGACACTTGCGGTGCTTATGGGGCTTACAGGCATTACCCCGGCCGCGCAGGCGGGGGGAAGCGAGGTCGACGTGACGCTGGTGCTCGCCGTCGACACCTCGCGGTCGATGGATTTCGAGGAGATCGGCATCCAGCGCGAGGGCTATGTCGAGGCGCTCAAGCACAAGGAATTCATCGACGCGGTGAAGGGCGGGCTGACCGGCCGCATTGCCATCGGCTATTTCGAATGGGCAGGCTATGTCGTCCAGGATTCCGTGATCGATTGGCAGGTGATCGAGACGGAAGAGGATGCGATCGCGTTTGCCGACAAGCTCGAAGCCCGACCGATTGCCACGCAACGGCGCACATCGATCTCCACCGCGATCGCCCAGGGCGCCAGCATGATCGTTTCCAGTCCCTTTCAGTCCAGGCGACAGGTGATCGATGTCTCCGGCGACGGGCCGAACAACTCAGGCGATCCCGTCACCCCCGCCCGCGACAAGGCGGTGGAAGCAGGCATGATCATCAACGGCCTGGCCATCATGCTGCGGCCCTCCGATGCGCCGAACGGGCTCGACAAATATTATGCGGATTGCGTGATCGGCGGCCCCGGCGCCTTCGTGCTGCCGGTCCGCAAGATCGAGGATTTCGCCGTTGCCGTGCGCCGCAAGCTGGTGCTGGAGATCAGCGACCTTTCCCGGCCGGCGACGGTGCAGAAGATCGCTGGCGCTGAGGCGGGCACTGACTGCCTGATCGGTGAGAAGCAGTGGCGGGACATCTTCGACCGCTGATGCCAGAACAGGATGATTTTAGGCCGGTCGGCCTGAAATCTCAATCCTGTCCTGAATTACATAGTTAGAGCATGATGTCGTCCGAAAACCGCGCACACTTTTCGGCATCATGCTCTACCGGGTCAGCGCGCCGAAGTTATATCCGTCAGTATTTGGTAAGCGGCAGAGACTCGATCCTCGTTGGGATAGTTTTTATTGGCCAAGATGACGATGCCAACTCGCTCTTTCGGGATGAACGCGACATAGGCGCCGAAACCATTCGTTGAGCCGGTCTTATTGATCCATACATCGTCGCGCGGTTCCATTGCGGGCTTCAGTTGCTTGACGGGAATGCTTTTCAGCATCGCGCTGGAATTGTTTTCCATCAACGTCGTCAGCTTCGCGGGATAAGAATACTGCTCCCAAATAAGGTCTTGGGTCATTGCGCCGACATCGAAGTATTCCCTATGCGTATTCGTGATCGCCTGCCGGAGCTTTTCGTCCAGGTCGACGAGGCCCATGTTCGCGTCGATGAACCGGATCATGTCGCTTGCTGTGGATTTCACTCCATAGGCTTCGGACGAAAGAATGGCGGGTGTCATTCTAGCCGGTTCACCGCTTCGCTTGTAGCCTTGGGCATAGTCCGCCACCCGCGATTTCGGCACATTGATATATGTGCTCTTCAACCCGAGAGAGGGAAACAATTCGTCCTGCATAAGCGCCGCGAAATCCCGCTGCATGCTTTTCGCCGTTATATAGCCAAGCATCCCGATGCTTGGATTGGCGTAAGTTCGATGGGTTCCAGCCTCGTATGAAGGACGCCAGGCTTCAAAATAGTCCATTAGTTGTTTTTCGGTTTTGACGTCATCAGGAATTTGCAGCGGAAATCCGCCAGCCGTGTGCGTGCCCAAATTCATCAGCGTGACATCGCCGAAGGGGCTTCCCCTCATCGATGGAAGATATTTGCTTGCCTTGTCCGACAGCGAAAGTCGGCCGGTCACCTCAGCGTAGGATGTGAGGGTCACTGTAAACGTTTTGCTGATTGACCCGAGTTCGAACATGGTGGCCGCAGTGACGGGCTTGTTGGTGTCCTTCGACACGACGCCGTAGTTGTAGATGTGGTCCTCTCCGTCAACGGTAATGGCAACTGCCATGCCCGGGATGCCGTATTTATCCATGATCGGTTTGATCGCGTTGTCCGAGATGGCTTGCAGTTTCATCTCGTCAGCCGCAAAGCCATTTGAGGAAATGCATGTCGCGACCAGGGCGGCTGATAGAATTCCTATCCAATAAAGCTTCATTTTTTCATCCTCCAGACGCAGCTCAATCAGCGCAAAGGCGCATGAGGACGGCATTTAATGGCACTGTTTTGCGGCAGCAAACGATGATATCTCGGAGGAGATACAAGAAAATCTAGGGCTAAGATGGTTCGGCAATTCCTCCCTTTGAATGGCTTGAGAGCTTTCGAAGCTTCGGCGAGACATCTCAGCTTCACCCGCGCCGCAATCGAACTTTGCGTTACCCAGGCCGCCGTAAGCCAGCAGGTCAAAAGCCTGGAGAAGCGATTGGGCGTTGCGCTTTTCCAGCGCCTCCCAAAGGGTTTGAAAATCACCGCGGAAGGTGAAGCTCTTTTGCCGACGTTGACCAATTCCTTCGATCAAATGGCAATCACGCTAGACAGGATTGAAGCCGGGCAAGTTCGGGAATTGCTGTTTTTGGGCGTGGTTGGAACCTTTGCTGTCGGCTGGTTGTTGCCAAGGCTTCCGGATTTTCAACAGCAGCATCCATTCATCGACGTGCGCATTTCGACAAACAATAATCGCGTCGATATGGCCGCTGAGGGGCTGCATTTTGCCATTCGCTTCGGCAGCGGCTCCTGGCACGGCACAGAAGCACTGCGTCTGTTCGACGCTCCGCTTTCGCCTCTGTGCACCCCCAGACTGGCAGACCGTTTAAGCTCGCCCGCAGATCTGGCCGAAGCGACGCTTTTGCGGAGCTATAGGGCGGACGAGTGGAGTACCTGGTTCGCGGCAGCTGATGTTCCGCCGGCGGCACAGGTCAACGCAGGGATCGTTTTTGACTCTTCCCTCGCCATGATGGAGGCGGCCATGCAAGGATTGGGAATTGCTCTGGCGCCGCCGTCGATGTTTTCCAGGCATCTGTCATCAGGGGCTATATTACAACCTTTTCCCACGACCATATCATTGGGCAGCTATTGGCTGACTCGACTTCAATCAAGGCCGCCAACGGCAGCCATGCTCGCATTTTCAGATTGGATAACGTCGCAGATCTCTTCCGCATCTCAATGACAGCTTCTGGCGGATCGCGATCCTCGACCTGACGTCGGCAAGGAGATCGGTGAATTTGGTGAGGCATAGACACGATAAAACATTTCGGTATGGCGCGCGCCATACCGAAATGCCCTTGCTTCTCAGAGGATGTTGCCGCCTTTGCCTATAAGGGCAGCTGCTTGCCGGCCTGTTCGCTGACCATGTATTCGGCGTACCAGTCCGGCCAGCCTTCGTCGTGCTTGCCGCCGTTTCGCTTCTCGTGTTCACCATGGGCAGTTGCCGCACGGCGGAGTGCTGACGCAAGCTCGGTCGACGTCGTGAATTTCGTCTCGTCGGCGTCGATGCGCCCCGGCAGCCGCGTGGTGACTTCCTGGAACAGCCAGCCGTTGCCGTCGGGATCCTTGAATGAGGCGAAGGAGCGATAGCTGCGATGATCGGGATCGCGGCCGGCGATCCGCAGGCGGCCGAACAGATAGGGTTCGTCCTTGCCGGCATAGACGCCGGCAGCGTCATGGAACACTTCGCTGACCTCGATGCCGCGGGCGATGAGATCGCGGCGAGCGGCCTCGATGTCGGAGACGATCAGGTAGAGCCCCTGGGCGGAACCGGGGGCCGCGGCGGTGACGTTCTTGCCGAAGATGATCGCGCAGCCGGAGCCGGGCGGGGTAAACTGGATTACACGGAAATCGGCATCATTGGCGAAGTCGGCGTCGAGCCGCCAGCCCAGGCCGTCGTAAAAGCGTTTGGCGCGATCGACGTCGGAAACGGGGATCACGACCACCTCGAGCTTGGTGTCGACGGGCTGTGTTCTCGGGGTCTCAATGGGGGTTTCACTGCGCATTGCATTGCTCATCTTCAGCTCCTTGGGGTTTTGGATGCGTTAAGAATGGCGATACATGTCAGTGGCCAGTGGACCACAGTGCGGTGAGGCCGTCGAATCAATTATTCTGTCTGATTTGGCCGTGTAGCGGAGTTGTATCGAAGCGGCGGGACTGTTCCCGCCGTCTTCTGTTCGTCGAACCGCTGACTACGCGGCAAGAGCGGCGCGGGTTTTGCCGATCGTCAGAGCTGCCTTTGCCGCTTCACGGCCTTTCTCGACGAAGTGCGCGCGGTAGATCTGCTTGTGATGCTCGGTTTCCTGATACTGGTGCGGCGTCAACGACACCGACAGGACCGGCACGCCCGTATCCATGCCGGCGCGCATCAGCCCATCGACGACGGCCTGGGCGACAAATTCGTGGCGGTAGATTCCGCCGTCGACGACGAAGGCGGCGGCAATGACGGCGCCGTAACGCCCGGTTGCCGCAAGATCGCGGGAAAGCAGCGGCATCTCGAATGCGCCGGGAACATCGAACACGTCGACCTGCTCGGGCGGAACGAGCTGGTAGAAGCCATCAAGGGCGCGGTCGACGATGTCGGCGTGCCAGCTGGCTTTGACGAAGGCGTAGCGGGTGGGTGTCACGGTAATCTCCTTTGGCGAACAGACACATCACCCAAGGCGATCACGAACGTTCCCGACAGCCGCAAGGGCGGCAGGAACGCACGTTCTCTTTCATCCGGACTATGACCGTCGGCTCAGGCATCTCACCTGATCTGCTGACCCTTCCTGAGAAGGCGCTCGCGGGCTCGCAATCAAAATTGCATACCGCCGGTAGGGACTTTCACCCCGCCCTGAGAACGGCACGAACAATAGGGGGAAGGCGGCGGGCTGGCAATAGGTCGAAATGCTTTCGCGGCCGGAGCTGGATCAGAGCTCCCCAAGCGGCGATTTCGCTCGTTCGTCGATGGCGACCGGCAATCCCTCTTGCGGAGGAGAGGCATGCGCCTACATGCTCTCTGTGAGGACATCTAGGTCAGAAATACCACGACAAGACAGGACGCGCTGTCTCCGCCTGGGCGGGGCCGTGACAACCATGGGAGAGAGTGATGCCAGAATCTTTCGTCGTTCACCGCGAGGCGCATATCGCGGCGCCGCCGGCCGCGGTGTTTGCGCTGATGACCGATCCGGAGAAGATCCTGCGCTGGATGGGAACGGAAGCGCAGGTCGAGCCGCAGCCCGGCGGACTCTATCTCGTCAACGTCACCGGCGCCCGCTTTGCACGCGGCTCGTTTCGTGAGGTGGTGCCGGTTCATCGCCTTGCCTACAGCTTCGGCTGGGACGGCAGCGAGGTGGTGCCGCCGGGGTCGAGCCTGGTCGAGATCGACCTGATCGAGCAGGGGGGCGGAACGCTGTTGCGGCTCACCCATAGCGGTCTGCCCAGCGCCGATCAATGCGCCGGCCATGCGGAAGGCTGGGCGCATTACCTCGGGCGGCTGACCGAAGTCGCCGCCGGGCGTGATCCAGGTCCTGACCCTTTTTACGGCAGGACGTAGCCCAGCTTTCCGCCTTCAACATCGCCCGCTGCCAGAACAGGATGATTATAGGCTGGATCGGCCAAAAGTCTGAATTCTGTTCTAAAGCAAAGAGTTGGGGCATGAGGTCGTCCGAAAACCGGTCACACTTTTCGGCATCATGCTCCAGCGCCAAACATGAACGCGCAGTTCATCTCCAGTTCAATTTAGCGGCCATAAAGTGGGGACGGCTGGATTGAAAATGGAGTTCTCGATGAAAGCGCTTTCTATCGCGGCCGCCTTGCTCGTTGGCGGCCTCTCGATCGGCACAGCTGAGGCGATGCCGATGGGGACAATTAATGTCCAGAGCAATGTCACAAAGGTCGACTACGCCTGCGGTCGCGGCTGGCATCTGACGCGCTGGGGCGAATGCCGGCGAAACTGGAGACGCCCGCCGCCGGTAGCTTTCTACGGTGGTCCGCCCCGCTGGGGCTGGGAGCGGCGTCACCGGGATTGGGATGATGGCCCGCGCTGGCGCCATGAGAGGCGCTGGGATCGCGACCGGCGCTGGCGGGATGACGACTAAAGGTCTCGCTTAGATGTAATGGATGAAGGCCGGAGCGATTTTCGCCCGGCCTTTTCTAATGAAACAGCTTCGCCGACGCTGACAGCCAGCGTTCTCCCGATTTGCCCGAGAGGGTCAGATGCTGCCGACGAGCCAGTGCTTGTCGTCGATCAATTCCTCGAGCTCGATGGGATCCTTGACGCCGAATTCGAACCATTCGACGAGTTCTTTCGCCTTGCGGCTGCTCTCCTCCGCCGTCAGCTCGACCTGATACCTTTCGCACCATCGCCGAAGGATCGACGTCAGCAGCGTCATGTCATTCCCATCCAGCGGATCTTTCGGCCAGAATATCGTGCCCATCGTACCCCTCAATCACACGATGACGAACGGCCCTATAATGGAATCAAAGTCGCGCAAGTTTAAAGTGTTTATTTTTTGTTTTCCACCGTGGCGAATGGTTATCGACAGGGGAGCGGACGTCCTTTTTCGAATCCGGGGATGACCGCAAGCGGTCACTCCGGGGATGTCCTTGCGGCCGCCCCGGTGAGCGTGCGATGTTAAGCCATGGATCTGCCGTCCCCCCTTGCCTGGCTGATTGACGAGGCCGGCGCCTCGCCTGGTCCCGAACGGTTTCTGGCCTAACTCGGGCGCCGGCTGCTGGCCTATTGCCTGCCGCTTTCCTGTGGCGCGCTGACGCTTTCGGTTCCGCATCCGATCAT
>NZ_JALBGX010000018.1:0-89661 GCF_023006465.1 Rhizobium sp. PRIMUS64
CCGGTGGCGCGGCCAAGCGGCGCGTCGACTGTGCCAGACAGCGTGCGGGGCCGGCCCCAGACGACTGCCTGGTAGGCCCGCTCCAGCGGCATGGTGCGGCCGTGGTCGGCAAATTGCAGCGAGAGGTGGCGATGGGCAATGTCGTTCTTGGCGACGACCATGACGCCTGTCGTGTCCTTGTCGAGGCGGTGGACGATGCCGGGGCGGCGCACACCGCCGATGCCGGAGAGTGTATCGCTGCAATGGTGGATCAGCGCGTTGACCAGCGTCCCCGTCCAGTTGCCGGGGCCGGGATGGACGACGAGGCCGGAAGGCTTGGAAATGACGATGACGTCGTCGTCCTCATGGAGGATATCAAGCGGGATGTCCTCGCCCTGCGGCGTCGGGTCTTCCGGCTCGGGCAGCGTGATCTCGAAACTATCGCCGGTGCGCACCTTGCGTTGCGGGTCGGTGACGGGTTGGCCGCGCAGAAAAACCTGGCCATCCTTGATCAGCGTCTTGATGCGGCTGCGCGAAAATTCCTCGCCGACCTGCGCCGTCAGCCAGGCGTCGAGCCGGCCTTCGGCGCTTTCATCGGCGGTCAGGACTTTTCTATTGCCGGCGGCTTGTTTAAAGGGGTCGCTCAAGACGCTTCTTCTCCGACGTATTTTTTAGAACGGGACGCACAGATGACAGCAATCGAGCCAGACGACCAGGAAGAGAAGCCCCTTGATCCGGCGATGGAAAGTGTCCGGCGCAAGATGGTCCGCCTGCAGATCGTTTCCGGCGCCATCATGTTCGTGAGCCTTATGGCGGTCTTCGGCGCGGTTGTCTACAAGGCGATGCACAGCGAGCCGAAGGAGACGGCGTCCACTGTTGCCGCCTCCGGCGTGCCTTCGGATGCGCCGCTTGCGGCAACCGTTTCCCTGCCGCTTGGCTTCAAGGTGCAGTCCACATCGTTTTCGGCCGGGCAGATCCTGTTCTACGGCGAAACGGTCGAGGGCAAGAGTAAGGCGCTGGTCTACGATCTCAGGACCGGCCGCACCGTCGCCGACGTCACCGTCGCGGGCAATTGAGGCCGGCATGGCCGCCGTCCCGATCGACATCGACAGCGCCGACGATCCGCGCGTCGCCGAATTCCGCGATATTCGCGAGCGCGACCTGACCGGCCGAGAGAACCGCTTCATTGCCGAAGGCACCGTCGTGCTGCGCATGCTCGCCGAGGCACATGCGGCCGGCCGCGGCTTTATCGCCGAGAAGATCCTGCTGCTGCGCAACCGCGTCGAGGGCGTCCGGCCCATCCTGGAGCGGTTTCCGGCCGATGTGCCGGTCTATGTCGCCGGGGCTGATGTGCTCGACGGCGTCGTCGGTTTCCATCTGCATCGCGGCGTTCTCGCGCTCGGCCGGCGGGAGGATCGCGGGGAAGCTGCCCTTCTCGACGCGCTGCCGGAGCAGGCGCTGGTGCTCGTCGGTTGTGGCATTTCCAATCACGACAATGCCGGCTCGATGTTTCGCAATGCGGCTGCCTTCCGGGCCGATGCGGTGCTGCTCGACGAAACCTCCTGTGATCCACTCTACCGCAAGGCGCTGCGTGTCTCGGTCGGTTCGGTGCTGGGCGTTGCGCACCGTCGCGGCGGCGAGGCGCTGGATGTGCTTCTGGCGCTTGCCGAACGGGACTTTGCCATCTGGACGCTTTCGCCGCACGGTAAGACCGATATCCGCGCCATTCCGGCCTCGACGCGTATGGCGCTCGTCGTCGGCACCGAAGGCGAGGGGTTGCCGGAGGCGCTGCTTGCGCGGTTCCAGAGCGCGCGCATTCCACAGTCGGAGGAACTCGACAGCCTCAACGCCGCGACGGCGACGGGGATCGCACTGTTTTCCATGGCCTCGGCGATGGGCCGGATCTAACGCATGCCTCCTCAAATCGAAATCGATTTTCAGGGTTCTGCGCCAATTCAAAAATGATGGCGCGCCGCGCTAAGGCGTCAGCGCGCGCGATCGGCGATGATCGCGGCCGCCCTGTCGGCAAGGCTGACGCGATCGTTCGGATTCCTTTCCGCAGCATCCAACAGCAGTGTGCGGATCGGCGAGGAGGGACCTTCGTTGAGTGCGGTCAGCGCCACCATATTGGCGGCGATCGAGGCGATCTCCTCGCGGATCGCGCCATCGCGCCCGGTTGAGGCCTTTGCCTTTTCGAGGCGCTCGGCAAGGGCGGCACTGCGCGTCCGGACATCTTCGCCGATCCCAGTTGTGACGACGGCGGTGTCGAGTTCGGCTGCGGTCGTGTCTTCGGCGGTCATTTCCGCCGGCAACTCCGCCACCATCCCGGCAAGGCCGGCGTCGCGCAACACCCGGTTGACCTTGCGGATTTCGGCGTTGGCGGCCTTCAACTGCTCCTTCAACTTGGCGATCTCCTGCTGGCGGCGCGCGACCAGGGTTTCCTTTTCGGTGGCGGAAGCGCTCTCGCGCGCGGCCTTATCCTCCAGGCGGATCACCATATGCTGCTGCTGCGTCAGTTTCTGTTCGGCATCCTTGGCGCGCTTCTGCAGCAGGCTGACGTCCTGGCGCAGCGTGTCGCGTTCGTCGCGCAGCGCGTTCACACGGAATTTCAGGCTCTCCGCCTCGGTCTCGCGCGCGGCCAGGTCGATCCTCAGCCCATCGGCCTGTTCACCGAGCTTGCTCAGGCGCGTCCGCATCGTCGCCAGTTCGCTTTCCTTGTTGGCAGCGGACTGCTCGGCAATATGCAGGTTGGTCTTCAACTGGCTGATATAGTTCTCGTCCTTGCGCAGATGCGAGCGCTGGTCAGCTGCTTCGACATGCATCTCGCCGATCTGCGCCTGCAAATCGCCGATCTCGGCGGCAAGCCTGCCGGCGTCGACGGCGAGGGCGTCGTGGCGAAGCTGGAACGACAGGGATTTCTCGCGCTCACGCAGAAGGTCCTGGGTGGTGCGGGCGTTTTCGGCGGCATAAAGCGCTCGCACCATGTCTTTCTGGGCGCGAACCTCTTGTGGGCTCAGCGGCATCGTCGCTTTCAGCCGGTTCTCTGTATACCAGACAATACGGCGGTGAACGGCCGGCGAGACCAGAAAGACGAGGAAGGCCGCGGTCAGGAAGCCCAATCCGAACAAGAGAGCATATTCGATCACGGCGCGGCCATCGGTAAGAAGGTTGATACGGGTCAGCCGCGATGATTAAGCAGGCATGACGCGCATGGCAAGGCCGCCGGTGGGGACGGCGGCAGATTCCGGCGGCTTTGCGGCCTCAGAAGGGGTTCCAGGTCGGCGCCTGGGTGATCTTGAGATAGCCGACGTTGACGCCGAGGCGGGCACCGACGCCGGTGCGGATCGGCACGACCAGCACGTCGTTGTTCTTGAGCAGCGTCATGCCGAAGCCGGCGATCACATAGGCCGAGCCGCTGACGCCGCCGAAGCGGGCATAGATGCCGTTGATGGAGGGCAGGTCGTAGACCAGCATCATCACGCGCGAGCCCTGGCCGCCGTAATCCAGGCCGAGCGAGGGTCCCTGCCAGTAGAGATTATGTTCGCCGGCGTTCTTGGTGTTCAGCTGGCCTTCGCCATAGGTAAGGCCGGCGATGAAGGCGCCGCCGCCTTCTTGTCCGAGGATATAGCCGTTCGGCAGGCCGTATTTCTGGAAGGCACTCTCGACGACCTTGGCAAGTCCGCCGCTGGCGGAACCGAAGAAGGAGTGGCCGGCGTCAACGATTTCCTGCATCGTGTACTGGCCGTTGTCCTGGGCAGCGGCCGGTGCGGCAACCATCAGCGAGGAGAAGACGAGGGCCGAAAGCAACCTGCAGAAGCCGATGAATCGGTGCGGAAATCGAGGGCGCATTGTGTCATCCGTTCGTCGTTTGGCTAGGAGCGGGCAACCGCTCGCGGCGATTGGTGCATTTTGCGCCGATGATCTTAACAATCGGTTTACCAAATATGGTGTCATTATGGCATCGAGTACGATCGCAAACTTCGCGCAATTTTGATGAAGTATATTCCGGGCGCAATGAAATTGCCGCCCCTCAGGAGACGATGATGTCCAAGAACCCCAATCTCACCCTGTCCGGCCCGGATCTGGCCGCTCTTCTTTGCAGCCGCGTTTGCCACGATGTCATCTCGCCCGTCGGCGCGATCAATAACGGGCTGGAACTGCTGGACGAGGGCGGCGCCGATTCTGATGCGATGGACCTGATCCGCACCAGCGCCCTCAACGCGTCCGTCCGCCTGAAATTCGCACGCCTCGCCTTTGGTGCGTCGGGCTCCGTCGGCGCCTCGATCGACACGGGCGAGGCCGAACGCGCTGCGAAGGATTTTGCCGTCGCCGAGAAGAAGACCGAGGTGATTTGGAATGGACCGCGCGCCATCGTCGCCAAGAACCGTGTCAAGCTGCTGCTCAACCTCTTCCTCGTTGCCTATTCTGCCATTCCGCGCGGCGGTGTACTCGAGGTAACGCTCGAGAATCCCGAATTCGACGCCAGGTTCAAGCTCACGGCCAAAGGCAAGCTGATGCGCTTGCCGCCGAAATTCGTCGAGATATCGACTGGCACCATCGAGGAGGCGATCGACGCCCATTCGATCCAGCCCTATTACACAGTGCTTCTGGCGCAAGAGTGCGGAATGACGCTCGATCATAGCGCCAGCGCAGACGAACTGGTGTTCACGGCAGTGGCCGCGGCAACCTGATTTCGGAGTGCGGACGCGTGTCGGCGCCCGTCCGGTAACGATTCGTTAGCCTGATGGACCTATTCTCCAGGGTTGTAAGAGGCCTCTTGCTGCGACGAATGCGGGGGCAAAGGAGCGGCCATGCAAAGGTTCATGATCACCGATAATTCGGACATCGTCCGCAAGGTCGGCAAGCGCATTCTCTCCGAACTCGATTTTCTCGTCAGCGAAGCCTCCAACGCCGGCGAGGCGCTGCAGCGCTGCCAGGCGGAGCTGCCGGAATATCTGATCGTCGATTCCGGCATGGAAGGCGCCCTCGATCTCATCGCCGCCATCCGCGCCATGGAAGGCGGCAAAGAGGTCAAGATCTATTACTGCGTCGTCGAGGCGGATCTGAAGAAGCTGATGGCGGGCAAGCGGGCCGGTGCGACCGACTTCCTGCTGAAGCCGTTCGATCGCAAGATCCTGACCGCGGTTTTCGGAAACCGCGCGATCGCCGCCTGACGCAGATCTTCCGCTCATATCGGTGTCCCTCGAGCATCATGCCGAAAGTGCACGTGCGTTCGGCCGTCGCCACGTCCTATTTTCTTAAACGAGACACAGAGGATCAGGCCGATCCAGCCTGAAATCTTCCGTCAGGGTAGCTTCTTATTTGCCCAGGGCAGAAACGAAAAATCCCGCCGGAAAGGCGGGATCTTCGTTTATCCGATAAGGGGGATCGGAAAAAAAATCAGGCGGTTTCGGCGTATTCGGCCCCATCCGGTTCGCGAAGAACATAACCACGGCCCCAAACGGTCTCGATGTAGTTGGCGCCGCCGGCAGCGTTGGCGAGCTTCTTGCGGAGCTTGCAGATGAAGACGTCGATGATCTTCAGTTCCGGCTCGTCCATGCCGCCGTAAAGGTGGTTCAGGAACATTTCCTTGGTGAGGGTGGTGCCCTTGCGGAGCGAAAGCAGCTCCAGCATCTGATATTCCTTGCCCGTCAGGTGGACGCGCTGGCCGCCGACTTCGACAGTCTTGGCGTCGAGGTTGACGATCAACTCGCCGGTCATGATGACCGACTGGGCATGGCCCTTGGAGCGGCGGACGATGGCGTGGATGCGAGCGACGAGCTCGTCCTTGTGGAACGGCTTGGTCATGTAGTCGTCGGCGCCGAAGCCGAGGCCACGAACCTTGTCTTCGATGCCGGCCATGCCCGACAGGATGAGGATCGGTGTCTTGACCTTGGACAACCGGAGAGTGCGAAGCACTTCATATCCGGACATGTCGGGCAGGTTCAGATCGAGAAGGATGATGTCATAATCATACAGCTTGCCCAGATCGACGCCTTCTTCACCGAGATCGGTGGTATAAACATTAAAACTCTCTGATTTCAGCATCAACTCGATGCTCTGCGCCGTCGCGCTGTCATCCTCGATTAGAAGTACCCGCATAATTATCCCCTTTACCGCCGCCGAAAGGTGGTCTGGCCCCCTACACGATACCGAACACGCTACGTGATTTGGAAGCTGCCACGAAATGGTTAACAAATTCTAATTCACTCTGGCAAGGAGTATCGAATTTATTAAATAATTTTTCCATTTCTCTGTTTTCCAATAGGAATCTCAAAAAGGCGTTCCTCAACTTTAACATTAGGAAACAGCGCTAAGTGATTCATCCGACTCGCCAATGAAAAGGTTCGAACTTCATGCCGTGGCATTTACCGACCCTTAAATCATAGGGCCTATCATTAACGATGCCCGTAAACGAAAGGTTACCAGCGGTTGGTATTTGTTAATATCGCAGGAAATTTTTTAGCAAACCGTGTCAAAGCGGCGCGCAGGGCGGTTTCAAGTTGAGCCGGGGTCTCGCATCACGGGAGTAATGCGTATGAAGTCGCGAGAAAGTCTCGTTCGCCTGAAGGAATTTCAGGTGAACGAAAAACGACGTCAGTTGCAGCAATTGCAAATGATGATGTCTGAATTCGAACGGATGACGAAGGATCTGGAGAGCCAGATCGTCGTCGAGGAAAAGAAGTCCGGTATTTCCGACCCGAATCACTTTGCTTATCCGACCTTCGCCAAGGCCGCGCGTCAGCGGGCCGATAACCTGCAGGTTTCGATCAAGGAACTGAAGATGCAGGAAGAGACGCTGGAAATGGCGCTCGAGGAGATGCAGGCGGAATATGCAAGGGCGACGGCGCTGGAAGAGCGTGACAGCGGCGCCCGAGCAAGGGCGTAAGTGAAAAACGGTGGGCGCCGGTTTCGGCGCCTGGGATCGCCGCTGAGAAGCCATGTATGACGGGCGCGCTGTCCGTCATACATGGCTTTTGGTGTTTTCGCCTATCGGCGAGCGCCTCGGCGCAGCTGTCGCCGAAATCGAGGCTGTCACGCCGAAGGCGATTGAAGAAGCTACCTCCAAAGCGGGTCACATCGAGCGTGATTCAGGCGACGCGAGTCATGACTTTTTATGCGCCGCCCCAAACCTGCAGCCTGTCTTTGAGCGACCGCAATAGAGCGCCGTGCGTCCTTTCGGACGCGCAAAGGACGCTCTAACTCTTTCAATCCGCGCATCGTGCTTTCTGACAACCGATTCCGATTTTCGGGCAGATGCGCTAGTTCACGACATCCTTCCATTCCGGATGGCGTTGCGCCTGCGCCTTGAAGAAGGGGCAAAGCGGGATGATCTTCCATCCGCCTGTGCGGGCTGCTTCCACGGCGTGGAGCGCCAATGCCTGGCCGACACCCTTGCCGCGCAACGCATCGGGAACGGCCGTGTGATCGATGATGATGAGCTTCGGCGATGTGCGCGAATAGGTCATCTCGGCCTCGTGCCCCTCCACCTCGGCCGCATACCGGCCGCCGGAGGCGCCTTCCTCGTTTCGAATGTTCATTGTCTTTCCTCGTAACGGATAGTGTCGTAGCGGACCGTGACATGGCGGCGCGGTCGTGCCAAGCCGTGGAGGCAAGACAGATACAAGACGGAGTGTTCATGCAAAATATCGGATCGTTACGAGGTTCGGGGCAATGAAGGCGCTCTCAATGATTCGCCCCGTGCTTCTCGTGGCCGCGCCGTTCTTCCTGGCGCTCGGCCTCGTGTTACCGCTGGTCCATTTCGAGACGCTGTATTTCTTCGACGAGACGCCGTCCCTCATCGAAATCATCGTCTCGCTTTGGCAAGGCGGGGACGGGCTGCTGGCGGCGATCGTTGCACTGGTTTCGATCCTGCTCCCGTCTCTGAAGATGATCGGGATCGCCGCAGAAGCGACGGCCACCGGCGGTCAGGCCGGCAGCCTGTTCTATCGTCGTGTCGTACCGCATCTGTCCAAGTGGTCGATGATGGACGTGCTGCTGGTCGCGATCGTCATTGCGGCGGCGAAGACGACGGGGCTGGCGGATGCCTTCACGCAGCCAGGCCTCTGGTGCTACGCGGCCTCGTCAATGATTTCGGGCCTTCTTCATTCCCTGATGGGAGATGCGTCCGGCCCGAAATAGATGTCGTCGATGCTGGCGAGTGATCAGTGACGATATTGCTGAATGCGCGTGGTGCGCAGGCCGGCGAGACCGTGGCTGTTGATCGACGACTGCCAGGAGAGGAATTCTTCGACCGTGAGCGTATAACGCTCGCAGGCCTCTTCCAAGCTCAACAAGCCACCGCGAACAGCCGCGACAACCTCTGCCTTCCGGCGAATCACCCAGCGCCGCGTATTGGGCGGCGGAAGATCCGCGATCGTCAGGGGGCTGCCATCGGGGCCGATGACATATTTTACTCGGGGACGTATCATTTCGGTCATTGGACTCTCTACACAACGCAAGACCACGAGCCCCACTCTAGCCTGCCACATTTAAAAATTGCCTAAACCCATCGTAAGACTTTGATAACAAATTTAGATGCCCTCGGGCCGCGGATTTGGGGGCGGCCGCCTGCCGCTACGTCAATTTCTAGCGCCTGCATGGGAGCCATGCGGAATAAAGATTAGCTGATTTCCCGGGATGATCTTCTAAGCGCTGCAACAAAGGAATGAGCGCAAGACTTCGACTCCGCTCTTCCCGCTGCATCAGGCCAGTTTGCGCTTTTGATGCTTCGTGTCCTCGGGATGCGGGGCAGAAATCCGTCTCTGCTGATGCTCCGGCGCGAGCTTCTCGCCGCCGGCAGCGAGGCCGAGCCGATGCTGGCCTTACGAGGATACGAAGATGGAAAGACCTGAGCGCGCAGTCGACGACTGCGCTGAGGATGCTGCATTTTCGCCTTCGAAGGCCGTGGGCGCCGGGGCTTCGTTTAACGACGGCAAGGAACGGCTCGGGGAGATGGCGAAGCTTGCGGGCTTCGATTTTTATCTGCTCTCGGTTTTCCCGCGTGGCGACCGTACGGCTTTCATCGAAAACCGGCTGATCAGCAACTGGCCGCTAAGCCTGGTCGGCTTTTACGAGGCCGCCGATCTCTTCTATTGCAGCAGACTGGGGACCGCGATGAAGCGGACGATCGTGCCGATCTTCTGCAAAGTGGGGTCGTTTGCGGGCAGCGCCGCCAATCAGGAAAACCGCAGACTCAACACGCTCTTTTAGATGCACGGGCTGAAGAATACCTTCGCCTTCGCGCTTGCATGACGCTGACCTGAAACAATACATCTTCGCCTTTCTCAGGCGACTGTCCTATGCCCACGCGGGAGCAGGCGATGGCGCTGCTTTACGGCTGCATGGAGCTTCTGGACAAGGTTTCGCGCAATGGCAACCCGGAAACGGTCCGTCGGAGACGCTCACCCGGCGCGAAATCGAATGCCTGCGACGCCGCCTGATTCCTTAAATCGGAATCGACTTAAGGAATCAGGCGGCAATTCAAAGTGCTACAGCGTCCTTTGCGCGTCTAAAAAGACGCGCGGCGCTGTAGTCGGCGGCCGGCAAGAGCAGCGACGAGATCGCGATCGTTCTCGATCTCTCGTCGCATACGGTGGCAGGTTATCTGAAGAGCGCGATGCGCAAACTCGACTCGGCCAACCGCATGCAGGCGGTCGCCAGAGCATTCCGGTGCCGGATGCTCTAAAGCGCGTGGCATCGCGCTTTAGGTCTTTGTTTTATGCATGTCGGTTTCGCAAAACCGCTGCACACTTTTCGGCGACATGCACAAGGCAGCCGGTCTCTTCTCACAAAGCTTAAAGCTTAAAAGCCTTTTCCGCGGGTCAGCTCCGACACGACGGTTCCGAAAATGATGCGCATGTCCATCACGATCGAAAAATTCCCGACGTAATAGAGATCGCTGGCGATGCGGGCGCGCGCCTTGGCCGGACGATCGGTCGGGCCGCGCAAGCCGCGCATCTGGGCAAGACCCGTCATGCCGGGGCGCATCGCATGGCGCTGATGGTATTCCGGTACGAGCTCTTCGTAGAGCATGCCGCCGGCGCGCATGCCGATTGCATGGCAACGCGGGCCGACGACCGACATGTGGCCCAGCAACACGTTCAGCAGCTGCGGCAACTCATCGACATTCGTCCGGCGCAGGATGGCGCCGATGCGAGTTATGCGCGGATCGTTCTTCACCGTCTGGGCAACACCGGAGACATCGCAGAGGTCGGTGCGCATGGAACGGAACTTGTAGACCTTGATGGCCTTGCAGTTCTTGCCCCAGCGGGTCTGCTTGAAGAGCACCGGTCCCGGGCTGTCGAGCTTGATCAGCAGGGCGACGAACAGAAGGAACGGGGCGAGGACGAGGAGGGCGCTCAACGACGAAAAAATGTCGAACGCCCGCTTCAGGACCAGATCCACCAACGGCGCCTGCGGCGCATCGCTATGGATAACAGGGGTCTGGATCTTCAGGCTCGGCTGCTGGCGGCGGCTCGGCCGGAAGGAGTCTGTCGAAATGCTGTTGTTTAGTTCCGTGATGCTCAAGGATCGTACTCTGTTGTCTTCGAGGGGGGCGCGGCGGCAATAGGCGATCAATGGTTAACCCTGTCACCAGGGCTGCACTCAGGTCTTGGTAACCCTACTAAAACGGAAAAATGCGACAATTGTGTAATGGTGTCCAGAGAAATATCGCATCGCAGCAAATCTTTCGCATGTGCGTTAAGTTGAGGCAAGCTCATGATATTTCGTTAAGAATTGGAATTTTGTCAAAGTTTCTAGGCCTTTGGCAGGGCTTCACAGGGGGGTGGCGACGTGCCGTTTCGACACGTGACCCAGGTCTCTTAAGCATATTTCTTAACGGAACACGGGGCGAAATTTTTCTGATGAAGATATCGATCACTGTCGAAGCCGTGCCGAAATGTGACAAAATCAAGGCAAGATTGATGGCGCGCAGCGTCTTGAAAAGATGCAGGGCAACGAATTTGCGGCCCGAATCGCTCAGTGAGGCCCGATAACGCGAATCACTTCACAGCTGGAGAGGGGATCGTGGATGCGCTTTACGGAGGGACGCTTGCGCAGTTGAGGCGCGCATGCCCGAGGCCGGTCGCGGATTGTCGCGACAGGTCTGAGCTCATGGTTACGATGCAGAGAATCGCGCCGCTTGCCGGTATTCAACGATCCTAAGGATGGTCACGCCGGTTCGAGGACGCGTTTCCTGCCGCCCCAGGAGATGAAGTTCGGGTTGGCGAAGTCGAAATCGGCCGCGGTTCCCGTCTTGCCATAGGTCAGCGGCGTTCCGTCCAGCGTCACCGTCGAACCGCCAGCGGCGCGCAGCACCGCATCGCCGGCCGCGGTGTCCCATTCCATCGTGCGGGTGAAACGCGGGTAGACGTCGGCCTTGCCTTCGGCCAGCAGGCAGAATTTCAGCGAGGAGCCGATATTGGTGCATTTGAAGATCGCGTGGTCGGCGAGGAAGCTTCCGGTCTCCGGGCTGTTGTGGCGAAGGCTTGCAAGCGCCAGCCTGTCGTCAGGCTGCTCGCGCACAGTGATTGTGCTGCGTGCGCCAACCGTGAAATCGTCCGCGACGACGAGCCTTTCGGCGTGGCCGCGTTCTCCCGAGAAGGCAAGTCCGAGCGCTGGCGCGTAGACGATGCCCGCCACCGGGGCGCCGTTCTCGATATAGGCGATGTTGACGGTGAATTCCTGCCGTCCGTCGACGAACTCGCGGGTCCCGTCGAGAGGGTCGACAAGAAAGAAGCCACGGCCGGCAATGTCGGGCACTTTTCCGGCGGCGACCGATTCTTCCGCCACGACGGGTATTTCGGGATAATCTCTGGCGAGATGAGCGAGGATGATGCGTTCAGCCTCCTCGTCGGCGACCGTGACCGGACTGGCATCCGCCTTCATGGCGACGGGGAAGCCTTCGCGCAAGACCGTGATGATGGCCTTGCCGGCTTCGAGTGCCGCCTTTTCAAATGTCCTCAGCATTGTCCTTTTGCCGTTCGCCAAGCGGCGAGCACCCCGTTGTCGCTCGTCCGCAAACCATCCCTATTACAACCAGATACTTAAGTTATATGGTGTTCCCCGTCATGCTCTGCATCCCTCAATACACAGCTTGATGATGCTACCATAAGTTTTCGGCCTTGTCAGACGAAGATGGGGCATTGTTCGTGAAATGGCATTCGTCAAAGAGGCTGCCTTGGGGACTGAATTTGCTCCATCTTCCAATTCTGTGGAATAGCTTACGCAGCAAGCGGGGCAGGAAATCGACGGCGATATCTCCGTATGGTTAAGCCAGTGGCAGTTTCTGGCTAAAAATAGGCCCAGCTCTGCCGTTTTTCTGTGGATTTTGGTTCAAAACGCGCCAGTTAGGCCTGTTCTGACAAGAATCTGTCGGAGTAAATCCTTTTTGTCTTCACATTTCCAACGAAACCGCTATGCATTCGGCCTATGAGGTTCTCTGAAACGGAGAACTGAAGAACCAAAAAGAGATGCAGCGTGTTTCGCTCGCATCCAGGGGAAAACGACATATGGAGTATTTCGTCCAGCAGCTCTTAAATGGGCTGACGCTCGGATCCATCTATGGCCTTGTGGCTATTGGCTATACGATGGTTTACGGCATTATCGGCATGATCAATTTCGCCCATGGCGACATTTTCATGCTCGGTGGTTTCGCCGCTCTTATCGTCTTCCTCGTCCTCACATCCATCTTCGCAGGTCTCCCGGTGGCAGTTCTGCTGCTGGCGATGCTTGTCGTCGCGATGTTGATGACGAGCTTGTGGAACTGGACGATTGAGCGCGTCGCATACCGTCCCCTGCGCGGTTCCTTCCGCCTGGCGCCGCTGATTACCGCGATCGGCATGTCGATCACGCTGTCCAACTTCATCCAGGTGACACAGGGTCCGCGCAACAAGCCGATTCCGCCGATGGTGAGCTCGGTCTACCAGTTCGGCAACATCTCGGTGTCGCTGAAACAGATCATCATCATCGTGATCACGGCAGTGCTGCTCACGATCTTCTGGTACATCGTCAATCGTACCGCACTCGGCCGTGCCCAGCGCGCCACTGAGCAGGATCGCAAGATGGCAGCGCTGCTCGGCGTCAACGTCGACCAGACGATCTCGATCACTTTCGTTATGGGTGCGGCACTCGCAGCCGTCGCCGGCACGATGTACCTGATGTATTATGGCGTCGCCTCGTTTAACGACGGCTTCACGCCCGGTGTGAAGGCCTTCACGGCAGCCGTTCTCGGCGGTATCGGTTCGTTACCCGGCGCCGTCTTCGGCGGCCTGCTTATCGGCCTTATCGAGTCGCTGTGGTCGGCATACTTCACCATCGCCTATAAGGACGTTGCGACCTTTGCGATCCTGGCTTTCGTGTTGATCTTCAAGCCGACCGGCATCCTCGGGCGGCCGGAAGTCGAGAAGGTATAACGTCATGGCAAACATCGAAAATTCTGCAGGCAAGCCCGATGCCGGACTTGTCCGCAAAGGCCTTACCGAAGCTCTTTTCGCCGCCGTCCTGTCGTTCGGCATGTTCGTTCTCTATGTCGGCCTCAAGACCGACCAGAACATCAGCAACGAGCTGATCATTGTCCAGCGCTGGGGCCTGCTTGCGATCTTCGTCGCGGTCGCCGCCATCGGCCGCTTTGCCACGGTGGTTTTCCTGCGGCCGCATCTCGATAGCCGCAAGCTGGCAAAGTCGAGACAGGGCGAACTCGACATCTCAACCGAGAAGAGCTTCTTCCACCGGCATTTCCTGAAGATCGCGCTGATCGCGCTGCTGCTTTATCCCATGGTGGTGGTGGCGATCAAAGGCCCTCAGGGCTCGCTGACATATGTCGACAATTTCGGCATCCAGATCCTGATCTATGTAATGCTCGCCTGGGGGCTGAATATCGTCGTCGGCCTCGCCGGCCTGCTCGACCTCGGCTATGTCGCCTTCTATGCTGTTGGCGCTTATTCCTACGCGCTGCTTTCGAGCTATTTCGGCCTGTCCTTCTGGGTACTGCTGCCGCTTTCGGGCATCTTCGCGGCACTCTGGGGCGTCATTCTCGGCTTCCCGGTGCTGCGCCTGCGCGGCGATTACCTGGCCATCGTGACGCTTGCCTTCGGTGAAATCATTCGTCTCGTCCTCATCAACTGGACTGAAGTGACGAAGGGCACTTTCGGTATCTCGAGCATCCCGAAGGCAACACTCTTCGGCATTCCCTTCGATGCGACGGCCGGCGGCTTTGCCAAGCTCTTTCACCTGCCGATCTCCTCGGCCTATTACAAGATCTTCCTCTTTTACCTGATCCTGGCGCTCTGCATGCTGACGGCCTATGTCACCATCCGGCTGCGCCGCATGCCGATCGGACGCGCCTGGGAAGCCTTGCGCGAAGACGAGATCGCCTGCCGTTCGCTCGGCATCAACACGGTCACGACCAAGCTCACCGCCTTTGCGACGGGCGCGATGTTTGCCGGTTTCGCCGGCTCGTTCTTCGCCGCCCGCCAGGGCTTCGTCTCGCCGGAATCCTTCGTCTTCCTGGAATCGGCCGTCATTCTCGCTATCGTCGTTCTCGGCGGCATGGGTTCGTTGACCGGCATCGCGATTGCCGCCATCGTCATGGTCGGCGGCACCGAGTTGTTGCGCAGCATGGACTTCCTAAAACTCATCTTCGGACCCGATTTTACGCCGGAACTCTACCGCATGTTGATCTTCGGCCTCGCCATGGTCGTCGTCATGCTGTTCAAGCCGCGCGGCTTCGTCGGCTCGCGTGAGCCGACAGCCTTCCTCAGAGAGCGCAAGGCGATATCCGGAAGCTTCATCAAGGAGGGCCATGGTTGATGAGCCCCGTAACGAATACGATGTCTGATGACACTTTGCTCAAGGTCGAACACCTGTCGATGAAGTTCGGCGGCCTGATGGCCATCAACGACTTCTCCTTTGAAGCCAAGCGTGGCGATATCACCGCGCTGATCGGGCCGAACGGTGCTGGCAAGACCACCGTCTTCAACTGCATCACCGGCTTCTACAAGCCGACGATGGGCATGATCACGTTCAACCAGAAGAGCGGCAAGCAATACCTGCTGGAGCGCCTGCCGGACTTTCGCATCACCAGGGAAGCCAAGGTCGCACGCACCTTCCAGAACATCCGGCTGTTCTCCGGCCTGACCGTTCTCGAAAACCTGCTGGTTGCCCAGCACAACAAGCTGATGAAGGCATCGGGTTATACGATCCTCGGCCTTATCGGTGTCGGCCCCTATAGGCGGGAAGCGGCTGCTGCAATCGAGCTCGCTCGTTTCTGGCTCGAGAAGGCCGACCTGATCGACCGCGCCGACGACCCCGCCGGCGATCTGCCCTACGGCGCCCAGCGGCGTCTCGAAATTGCCCGCGCCATGTGCACTGGCCCGGAGCTGCTTTGCCTGGATGAACCGGCTGCCGGCCTCAACCCACGGGAGTCGGCAACGCTCAACGCGCTGCTGAAGAGCATTCGCGCCGAAACAGGAACGTCGATCCTGCTGATCGAGCACGACATGTCGGTGGTCATGGAAATCTCCGACCACGTCGTCGTCCTCGAATATGGTCAGAAGATTTCCGATGGCACGCCGGATCACGTGAAGAACGATCCGAGGGTTATCGCGGCCTATCTCGGTGTCGAGGATGAAGAAGTGGAAGAGGTGATCGCAGCCGTCGAGCAGCTCGAAGGAGGCGCAAACTGATGGGCGATGAAGTAATGACCGGTCAACCGCTCCTTCAGGTCAACAGCGTCGAAACCTATTACGGCAATATCCGGGCGCTGGCCGGCGTCGATGTCCACGTCAACAAGGGCGAGATCGTCAGCCTGATCGGCGCCAATGGCGCCGGCAAGTCGACACTGATGATGACGATCTGCGGCAGCCCGCAGGCCCGCACCGGTTCGGTGGTCTTCGAGGGCCGCGACATCACCCGCATGCCGACGCATGAAATTGCCCGTCTACGCATTGCACAGTCGCCAGAAGGCCGCCGCATCTTCCCGCGCATGACGGTTCTGGAAAATCTTCAGATGGGCGCAGGCCTCGACAATCTGAAACACTTCGCCGAAGACGTCGAGAAGATCTTCACGCTCTTCCCGCGTCTCAAGGAACGTCACGCCCAGCGCGGCGGAACACTTTCGGGCGGTGAGCAGCAGATGCTGTCGATCGGCCGCGCGCTGATGGCGCGCCCGAAGTTGCTGCTTCTCGACGAACCCTCGCTCGGTCTTGCGCCGCTGATCGTCAAGGGCATCTTCGAGGCGATCAAGAAGCTCAACGAGGCGGAGGGGCTGACCGTTTTCCTCGTCGAGCAGAACGCGTTCGCCGCCCTCAGGCTTTCTCACCGCGCCTACGTGATGGTGAACGGCAAGGTGACGATGAGCGGCTCCGGCAAGGAGCTTCTTGCCAATCCCGAGGTCCGCGCCGCCTATCTCGAAGGCGGAAGACACTAGGTCGAAAGGAGAGTTTGACATGCAGGGACTTTTCTTCGAAGCGGATGTCGGCCCCCTTGTGGCGATCCGTGTCATCGTCTTGCTCTTAGGCTTCTGGACGGCCTGGCGCGCCGGCAAAGCGGTTGCCGAGGGCTGGAGCGACTATCCGCTGGTCATCGTCTATACATTTCTGCTCGCCTGGGCGATGCAGTTCCTGCATCATGCCCTGTTCAATGGGCCAATGCTTAGCACCTTCTACTATATCCTCGATTTCGTGACGCTGCTGGTCTTCTCGACGGCCGGCTTCCGCCACCGCCGCACCAATCAGATGGTTAACAACTATTACTGGCTGTACGAAAAGACTTCCGCGTTTTCGTGGAAGGACAAACATTGACAGTCCGTTGAAACTAGGCATGAATTGCCTTCCGAGTGGAACAGCTTTCCTGGCGCAGTCAATGGTGGGTAGTGCGCTGGGCCTTGGACCGGAACCCGCCCAAAAATTGGGAGTAATAATATGAAGAAGTCTCTTCTGTCGGCAGTGGCTCTGACGGCGATGCTCGCCTTCAGCGGCAACGCGTGGGCCGACGTTCTCATCGCTGTCGCTGGTCCGCTGACTGGTCCGAACGCCGCGTTCGGCGCTCAGCTCCAGAAGGGTGCTGAACAGGCGGCCGCCGACATCAACGCTGCTGGCGGCATTAACGGCGAGCAGATCAAGATCGAACTCGGCGACGACGTCTCCGACCCGAAGCAGGGCATTTCGGTTGCCAACAAGTTCGCTGCTGACGGCGTCAAGTTCGTCATCGGCCACTTCAACTCGGGCGTTTCGATTCCGGCTTCGGAAGTCTATGCCGAAAACGGCATCCTCGAAATCACCCCGGCCGCGACGAACCCGACCTTCACGGAACGGGGCCTCTGGAACACGTTCCGCACCTGCGGCCGTGACGACCAGCAGGGTGCCATCGCCGGCAAGTATCTTGCCGATCACTTCAAGGACGCCAAGATCGCTGTCGTTCACGACAAGACCCCCTACGGTCAGGGCCTTGCCGACGAAACCAAGAAGGCTATGAACGCCGCCGGCGTGACGGAAGTCATTTACGAAGGCATCAATGTCGGCGACAAGGACTTCTCGGCCCTCATCGCCAAGATGAAGGAAGCCGGCGTCTCGATCATCTATTGGGGTGGTCTGCACACCGAAGCCGGTCTCATCATCCGCCAGGCGGCTGACCAGGGCCTGAAGGCGACGCTGGTTTCGGGCGACGGTATCGTTTCGAACGAACTGGCCTCGATCGCTGGCGACGCCGTCGCCGGTACGCTGAACACCTTCGGCCCCGATCCGACGGCGAACCCTGCGAACAAGGAACTCGTCGAAAAGTTCAAGGCCGCTGGTTTCAATCCGGAAGCCTACACGCTCTATTCCTACGCTGCGATGCAGACGATTGCCGGGGCCGCCAAGGCTGCCGGCTCGCTGGATCCTGAGGCCGTTGCCAAGGCTATGAAGGAAAAGGGCCCGTTCCCGACCGTTCTCGGCGACATTTCGTTCGATGAAAAGGGCGATCCGAAGATCCCCGGCTACATCATGTACGAATGGAAGAAGGGTCCGGACGGCAAGTACAGCTACTTCCCGCAGGGCATGTAAGCTTCGCTCCCCTTTATGGGACATGATTATCGAAGCCCGGTTCCGACCGGGCTTCTTTCTTTTTGCGGACGTTTCAATTTTCGCCTGGCTGGTCTAACTCTTGGCATCGTTTTGAAGCGTTGAGTGGAACCGTCATGTCCAAACCCCGCATTCTCGTCACCCGGCGCTGGCCAGCCACGGTGGAAGCCGTCCTTGCCGAACGTTTCGACGTGACGTTCAATCCTGACGATATTCCGCTCGGTGAAAACGAGCTAAGGCTGGCGCTCTCGACTTATGATGCCGTATTGCCGACGGTTTCCGATCGGTTGCCCGCCGCTGTCTTCGACGGCGTGCCTGTTGTCACCAAGATCCTTGGCAATTTCGGCGTCGGCTACAATCACATCGATATATCCGCTGCCAGGGAGAGAGGCATTGCGGTCACAAACACGCCGGGCGTGCTGACCGACTGCACGGCCGATATCGCCATGTTGCTGCTGCTCTCCGTTGCCCGGCGCGGCGGTGAGGGCGAGCGGCAGGTACGCGCTGGTGCATGGAAGGGCTGGTGCCCGACGCATATGGTCGGCACCAAGGTGACCGGGAAGACGGTCGGCATCATCGGTTTCGGCCGAATCGGCAAGGCCTTCGCGCAACGCTGCCATTTCGGCTTCGGCATGGATGTGGTGTTCTTCAACCGTTCACCGATCGATCCGGCGGAGGCGGCGCGTTACGGCGCGCGGCAACTGCCGACGATCGAGGCCGTGCTGGCGGTGGCCGATTTCGTCTCGCTGCATTGCCCCGGTGGAGCAGAGAACCGACACCTGATAAATGCGGCACGGCTTACGGCGATGAAGCCAGGCGCCTTTCTCATCAATACGGCGCGTGGCGACGTGGTGGATGAGGCGGCGCTGATTGCAGCGCTCAAGGCGGGCACGATCCGCGGTGCCGGGCTTGACGTCTACGAGGCGGAACCTGATGTCCCGGAGGCGCTGCGGCGGATGGAGAACGTCATGGTGCTGCCGCATCTCGGCAGCGCCACGGAAGAGACGCGGACCGCCATGGGCATGAAGGTGGTCGACAACGTGACGGCGTTTTTCGAAGGCAGGGATGTGCCGGATCGGGTGGTTTAGCGGCCAGCCGCCAACGCCATCTCACATCTCGTGCAGCACATGCGTGGCCTTCACGGCGGCTGATGCGCGGTTCTCGACGCCGAGCTTCACATAAATCTGTTCGAGGTGCTTGTTCACCGTCCGCGCCGACAGTCCCAATATTTCGCCGATGTCGCGGTTGGCCTTGCCCTTGGCAATCCAGAGCAGCACTTCGGATTCGCGCTGGGTGAGCGAAAAGCGCTGGCGCAGCACTGCGTCGTCGCTGCGCTGATTGGCGGCAGTGAGGCGAAAGAGATATTCGTCAGGGCCGATCGCGCCGAGGAAGGCGAGCTGCAGCGCCGCTTGGCCGGCATGGGCAACGGAGATGATGCCGTCGCGCACCGCGGCGACGCGGTCGCGCATCCAGCCGGCGATATGGTGGACGACGATTTCCATGCCGTCGTCGCTGCCCATGGCCGCATTGACCAGCCGTGTGGCTTGCGGCGTTGACCAGTGGATGGCACCGTCGCCCTTGACAGCCAGCAGATGGCGGCCGGCCGCGTCCAGCGCGATGCGGGCGCTTTGGGCCGAGCGAGCGTTGCGCAGATGGACACGGATGCGGGCGCGCAGTTCATCGATGTTGATTGGCTTGCTGAGATAATCGACGCCGCCGGATTCCAGCGCGTGCACGACATGCTCGGTCTCGGTCAGGCCGGTCATGAAGATGACAGGCACCTGCGCCACCGCGGCATTCGCCTTCAGCCGACGGCAGGTCTCGAAGCCGTCCATGGCGGGCATCACCGCGTCGAGCAGGATGATATCGGGTGTGATGCGCTCGACGATACCAAGTGCGGCCGTGCCCGACGTGGCGATCAGCACCGAGAAGCCGGATTGTTCGAGTGCGTCGGTCAAGAAGCCGAGTGCTTCGGCCGAGTCGTCGACGAGCAGAACGATGTCGCGGGGGAGGGCCGGCTCAGGCAATGGGTTCCACCTTTTCGTCGAAGTCGTGCAGGAAGGTCATGAAGCCGGCGACATCGAAGGCGGCGACATAGGCGCGAAGTTCCTCTGTGAATGGCTGATTTGCCTCCACCTTGGCAAGGTCGGAAAGCTTGGCTTCAATACCTCTGATATAGCCGATCTCGCCGAGCCGCAGCAATTCCTGGATATGGGCAGCGCCTGGGCTCAGCATCGGCGCTTCGATCTTAACAGGAACGGCTGGCGCGGCATCGGCAAAGATCCATTTCAGGCCAAGATGCAGGGCGAGCTTGTCGCGCAGCTGGCGGATGTCGACCGGCTTGCCGATCGCATCGTTATGGCTGTCGTCACTGTCGCTGAGAACCGCCGCATCACCGATATTGGCCGAAAGCATCAGCACTGGCGCCGTCTGACCGGCCTCGCGCAGACGCGAGACGAGCTGCCAGCCGTTCATGCCGGGCATCAGGATATCGACGAGGAAGAGGTCCGGTATGATGCCCTCGATCAGCGTCAGGCATTCGCCGCCGCCTGCCGCCGTCAGCACGATGAAATCGAGCGGCGCCAGGATTTCGCGCATCATCTCGCGGTGGTCCTCGTTATCGTCGACGACCACGACCGTGCGGCGCGGGCCGTCGTAACCGACAATGCGCTTTTCCTGCGGTGCGGCGGCCACGGCGCGCATGACGGCGGACAGCATCAGCCGGACGCGGAAGGTCGAGCCTTCGTCCTTCACGCTCGAAACCGAAATCTCGCCGCCGAGCGTGTTGGTCAAAAGCCGGGTGATGGTGAGGCCGAGGCCAAGCCCCGGCATTGGCCGCACGCTTTCGGCCTCGCCGCGCTGGAAGGGTTCGTAGATGCGGGTCAGGTCTTTCTCCGTGATGCCGCGGCCGGTGTCAGTGACGGTGAAGGTCGCGACTTGGCTGCGATAGCCGACATCGAAGGTGACGCTGCCTTCGTCGGTGAACTTGATGGCATTGGAGAGCAGGTTGACCAGGATCTGGCGCAGGCGCTTTTCGTCGGTACGGACGAACTGCGGCAAGGCCGGCGAGCGCTCATGGATGAAGGTGAGCCCCTTTGCCTGCGCCTGCGGGCGGAACATATCGACGATCTGGTCGAGGAAATCCTGGATGTTGATCTCGTTGGAATAGACCTGCAGGCGGCCGGCCTCGATCTTGGAAATATCGAGCAGGCCGTCGATCAGCCCGGAGAGGTGTTCGGCGCTGCGGCGAATGACCTTGATCGAGGATTGGCGCGGCGCCGGGATGGTCTCGTCGCGTTCGAGGATCTGGGCGTAGCCGAGTACGGCGTTCAGCGGCGTGCGCAGCTCATGGCTGAGCCCGACGACGTAGCGGCTCTTGGCGCGGTTGGCGGCCTCGGCCGTCTCCTTGGCGTTCTGCAGGGCGGCGTCGGTCTTCTTGTGGGCGGCGATTTCCTTGAGCAGCAGCGTGTTCTGGCGCGAGGATTCCTCCTCGGCAACGACGCGGCTGTCATGGGCGAGCACATAGAACCAGCAGACAACGCCTGAGATTACCGAGAAGACGAAGAAGACGATGAAGATGGTGCGGTTGACGACTTCGGCGGTCGCGGGTGAGGCGGAGGCGACCTGATGGGCGATCATCGCCAGGATCGCGCCGATGGCCGTCAATGCGAGCACGACGGCGATGCCGTAGCGGCCGAGGCGCGTCGTCAGCTTCCCCAGAATGGTTTCCGGCAGCAGCGCCTTGGCGACGGTGCCGACCTGCGCGTTGAAACGAGCGGCGGGCTTGCACATGTCGTGGCAGCGGCTGTCGAGCGAACAGCAGAGCGAGCAGATCGGCGCGGCGTAGGCCGGGCACCAGGCCATGTCCTCCGGTTCGAACGGATGTTCGCAGACGGAGCAGGTAATGCTCGTCAGGTTCTTCCAGCTCTGGCGCGGCTTGCGGGCGAGGTAGAACTTGCCCTTCGTCGCCCAGGCGATGACAGGTGAGGCGATCAGCGCGATGACGAGGGTGATATAGGGGGCGAGCGAGGCGGCGATGTCGCCGAAGGCACCGAAATGGGCGATCAGCGACACCGTCGCCGACAGCGTCATGGCGCCGAGGCCGACCGGGTTGATGTCGTAGAGGTGGGCGCGCTTGAACTCGATGCCGGGGGGAGCAAGGCCCAGCGGCTTGTTGATGAAGAGATCGGCGGAGATCGTGCAGAGCCAGGCCATGGCGATGATCGAGAAGATGCCGAGCGTCTCCTCCAGCAGCCGGTAAATGCCGAGTTCCATCAAAAGCAGGGCGATTGCGACGTTGAAGACCAACCAGATGACGCGGCCGGGATGGCTGTGGGTCAGCCGCGAGAAGAAGTTCGACCAGGCGAGCGAGCCTGCATAGGCGTTCATCACGTTGATCTTCAGCTGCGAGACGACGACGAAGGCGGCCATCAACAGCAGCGCCGCATTGTGCCAGGGGACCATGTAGCCGAAGGCGGTCAGATACATCTGCGCCGGGTCGGCGGCGCGATCGAGGGGGACGCCCGAAGTGAAGGTCAGCACGACCAGGAAGGAACCGGCAAGCAGCTTCGGGGCGCCGATGATGACCCAGCCGGGCCCGGCGAGAAAGATCGCCAGGCGATGGCGCCACTTGCGCTGCGGGTCCGGCGGCAGGAAGCGCAGGAAGTCGGCTTGTTCGCCGATCTGCGACATCAGCGCCAGGATGACGGCAGAAGCAGCGCCGAACTCCACCAGATCGAATTCGGCGACGGTGCCGGGCGGGCCGGAGGCATGGCGGATGCCGGCAAAGGCGCGCCAGAGATCGAATTTTTCCCAGTCCAGCAAGGCGATGAAGATGAAGGGTAGGATATTCAGCACGATCCAGAAGGGCTGGGTCATCAGCTGGAACTTGCTTATCAGCCGCACGCCGTGCGTCACCAGCGGGATCACCATGACGGCGCTGATGATGTAGCCGATCCAGAGCGGGATGCCGAGGGTAAGCTCCAGCGCCCCCGACATGATCGATGCCTCGATCGCAAACAGCATGAAGGTGAAACTTGCATAGATCAGTGAGGTGATGGTCGAGCCGATATAGCCGAAGCCCGCGCCGCGCGTCAGAAGATCGATGTCGACGCCGTGGCGGATGGCGTAACGGCTGATCGGCAGGCCGATCGCCAGCATGGCGACCGAGGCGACGATAATGGCGTAAAAGGCGTTGGTGGTGCCGTAGGAGAGAGTGATCGCGCCGCCGATCGCCTCCAGCGCCAGGAAGGAGATCGCGCCGATCGCCGTCTGCGAGATGCGCTGCGAGGAGAAATGGCGAGCACTCTTTGCGGTGAAGCGCAACGCGTAATCTTCCAGCGTCTGGTTGGCGACCCAGCGATTGTATTCGCGTCTCACCGGAATGATGCGTTGGCGCGCTGCCATGTCTTCCTTTCCGGCATTCCGGTTGGGCTCATCGTCTCGCTGGCAGTTTTGGCGGGATGGTTGGGAAAGGCAAGAGGCGGGCACCGACTGGTTCACAGAATGGCAATATATTTGCAATTGATCCGTCACATAGGAGCTCTAACTCTCCCGGCGTTCGTTCAACCATTTCGGGTATCACCATGTCTGTTTTAAGCCTCTGCCGCCTGAGCACCGCCCTTGTCTGCCTTCTTTCGATCGTGCCATCGCTTGCCAGCGCCGAGCAGGCCACGGCGGCCAAAGTTCCTTATGTGGAGGCCGGAAACACCAACAAGCGCGGTGACGCCTGCTTCTCGACGGCAGACACCAACGCCGCCGTTCACCTTCTCTCCGGCTTCCTCGAAATCTGGACTCCGCGCACGCCTTTCGTCGATGCGGGTGTCGAGGCCCCGGCCAAGGACAATTGCCCGGCTGTCGCCAAGACGGATTGGGACGGTATTCCCGCCAGCAAGACCGACGGCCATATCGTCAACCAGGCCGTCCATGATGCGAACATCGCCTATGTCGTCAATGCGACGCGGGCGCGGACGGCCGGTCAAGCGGTGGCCGCCTATCTCGACGATCGGCGCGGCAAGAATGCCAGTATCGTCGACGGCCTCGGCCCGCTGACGGCTGCCTGGAAGGCCGGCTCGAAGCAGACCACCACGATCACCGAGGTGGCGGTCGATGCGACGACGGTCAAATACGATGACAAGGGCAACAATCGCGGCGCCGGCAGCAAGCCGGATACGGAAAACAAGACCGATGCCAACCCCGACATGGGCCTTGCAATCGACTTCATCAACGCCGCAAGCGGTGACGGTTCGACGGAACCGGCCAAGCGCTATTTCAAATATGGCCGTCCCTACCGCTGGAGCCAGGACGTATCGGTCGTCCCGACGCTGGAGCCCGCCAAGAGCGGCAAGCCGGTCGAGGACGGCGGTTTCCCCAGCGGGCATACGGCGGAAGCCTGGCGGGATGCGCTGGCCATGGCCTACCTCGTGCCGCAGCGTTTTCAGGAAATGATCACGCGCGCCAGCGAGCTGGGTGAAGACCGCATCCTCGCCGGCATGCATTCTCCTCTCGACGTGATGGGCGGCCGGATGCTCGGCACCGCTACGGTCGTCTACAATCTCAACAAGGCCGACAATGCGGCGCTGAAGAGCGATGCTTACGCCCAAGCGCAGGCATGGCTTATCGCCAAGTCAGGCGTTGCGGATGCAGGAGCGCTGGAAGTCGCTGCCCACGCGGCACCGCTTGCCGCAGACCGTTTCGCCGATCATGACGCCAATCGCGCCTACATGCTGCAGCGCCTGAGCTACGGCCTGCCGACGATCCATGCGACCGATCAGCCGGCGCGGGTGCCGCAGGGCGCCGAAGCGCTTCTCGAAACGCGTCTGCCCTATCTGGACGGCGAGCAGCGCCGCGACGTGCTGAAGACGACGGAGATCGCCTCCGGCTACCCGCTCCTCGACGATGCGGAAGGTTACGGCCGTCTCAACCTGTTTGCCGCCGCCGACGGTTACGCTGCGTTCGAACAGGAGGTGACCGTGACGATGGACGCGGCAAAGGGCGGGTTCAATTCGATCGACACCTGGCGGAACGACATTACCGGCAAGGGCAGGCTGGTGAAGCGCGGCAACGGCATCCTCGGGCTTTCAGGCGCCAACAGCTATTCCGGCGGCACCGTGCTGGAAGAGGGCGCGCTGGTGGCCTTGTCGCCGTCGGCCTTCGGTCGTGGCGGGCTGACGCTCAATGGCGGCTCGCTCGTTCTGGCGGCCGACAAGCCTTTGACCGTGAGCGGTGACTATCAGCAGGTCGCCAATGCCATGACGAAGTCGGCGCTCGGCGAAAACGGCGCGGGCACGCTGGTTGTCGAAGGCAAGGCAGTGCTGGCCGGCGACCTCGACGTGACGATTGCCGATGGCTATGCCCCAACGCCCGGAACGAAGATCGAAATCCTGAAGGCGAGTGCCGTGACTGGCACCTTCGGCAAGGTCACGGTTTCCGGCCACAAGGCGACCCTCTCCTACGGCCCGACCTCAGTTACCTTGACGATCGACGGATAAATTCCGGTATCGAGATAGGGCATCCCTGCTGCGGGGGATGCCCTTCCTTCCCTGGTCTGCCTGTTTGACCCCCGCGCCTACGTCATTTTGCGTATGTGTTTTTGCGCTGCAGCGCCCGATAGTCCCTTAAGCAACAGTTAATCTCCGTTTTCGGCCTGTTGCGGAACAAGAAGAGGGGCTCAACCAGATGAATCTCAGAACTACTATTACTGGCGCTGCACTCGGCGCCGTCATGGCGGCCTCGGCTGCCTTCAGCGGTGCGGTTGCCGCCGACGACACGATCAAGGTCGGCATTCTGCACTCGCTTTCCGGCACCATGGCCATCTCCGAGACCACGCTCAAGGACGCCATGCTGATGCTCATCGACGAGCAGAACAAGAAGGGCGGCCTTCTCGGCAAGAAGCTTGAGGCCGTCGTCGTCGACCCGGCTTCCGACTGGCCGCTGTTTGCCGAAAAGGCACGTGAGTTGATCCAGAAGGACAAGGTTGCGGCCGTCTTCGGTTGCTGGACGTCCTCGTCGCGCAAGTCCGTTCTGCCGGTTTTCGAAGAGACCAACTCGATCCTCTTCTACCCGGTCCAGTATGAAGGCGAAGAGTCCTCGCGCAACATCTTCTACACCGGTGCTGCTCCGAACCAGCAGGCCATTCCTGCTGTCGACTACTTGATGGAAAAAGAGGGCGTCAAGCGCTTCGTTCTCGAAGGTACGGACTACGTTTATCCGCGCACGACCAACAAGATTCTCGAGGCATATCTGATTTCGAAGGGTATTCCGAAAGAAGATATCATGACCAACTACACGCCGTTCGGCTTCTCCGACTGGCAGACCGAAGTTTCCAAGATCAAGGAATTCGGTTCGGCCGGCAAGAAGACCGCCGTCGTCTCGACGATCAACGGCGATGCCAACGTTCCCTTCTACAAGGAACTGGGGAACAAGGGCATCAAGGCAACCGACATTCCCGTCGTCGCCTTCTCGGTCGGCGAAGAAGAGCTTGCCGGTCTCGACACCAAGCCGCTCGTCGGCCATCTCGCTGCCTGGAACTACTTCGAGTCGGTCGAAAGCCCTGCCAACAAGAAGTTCATCAAGGACTGGCACGCTTTCACCAAGAACGACAAGCGCGTGACGAACGACCCGATGGAAGCCGCCTATATCGGTTTCAACGCATGGGTTAAGGCCGTCCAGGCTGCCGGCACGACCGACACCGACAAGGTTCTCGACACCATCATCGGCGTCAGCGTTCCGAACCTCTCCGGCGGTTATGCGACCGTCATGCCGAACCACCACATCACCAAACCGGTGCTGATCGGTGAAATCCAGGCCGACGGCCAGTTCGAAATCGTCCAGCAGACACCTGCCGTCGTCGGTGACGAATGGTCGGATTACCTGCCTGATTCCAAGGACCTGATCTCCGATTGGCGCAAGCCGATGTCCTGCGGCAACTTCAACGTTGCTACGGGCAAGTGCGGTGGCAAGGGTTCCTGAGTACGGCCCCGATCCAATGATTGCCTGAAGGCTTCCGTCCGGGTTTGATCCCGGGCGGAAGCTCCGTCCCAGCGATTGCGCCGCGAGGCCAACACTATCAAGGGCGAGAAAGCCGATGTATCGCGCCATAAAGATTTTCCTCATCACGGTTTGCCTGACATTTTCGGGCCTGACATTTTCGGGCGTGATAATCTCGAGCGAAGCCCAGGCTCAGGACGATATCCATGTGCTCATCGACGCGCTCGGCGTCGGCGACTTCCCGGAACGCGAAGCGGCCATCAAAGCGCTGGTCGCCTCCAAGGACCAGCATGTCAGCCAGATCCTGCAGCAGTTGAGCGACGGCCTTCTCTACGTCAATTCTGATGGCGGCCCGGTTCTTCTCCAGGGCGGTACCGATGACGAACCGACCTATTCCGATCCGATCACCGGCGAACTCGCTGCAGATGTCGATCCGGATCTGATGACGAAGGTCAAGATCAACAACGCGCTTCGCGGCGTCATTAGCGCCGCCACCAGCCAACTGACCCTGATGAGCCCGGACCGTTCCGCGCGGCTTGCCGCGGCGCAGGGCCTCCTGAAAGATGCCGACCCCGCCAATCTCGACCTGCTGAACTCGGCGCTGGCGGCCGAAAAGGACGCAGAGATCAAGAATACGATGGAAGCGGCGCGCGCAGTGCTGCTGCTCAAGACGGATGCGAGCGTCGAAGACAAGAAGGCTGCGATCGATACGATCGCAGCGCGCGGCAATCGCGATGCGCTGACCATCCTCACGACCACACTCGAAACCGCGCCTGAAGACCTGAAGCCGGCGATCCAGGCGGATATCAGTTCCATCAATCGCAGCCTGGCGCTGTGGGATATCGTCCAGAATATCTGGTACGGATTGTCTCTCGGCTCGGTGCTGCTGCTTGCCGCGATCGGCCTTGCCATCACCTTCGGCGTCATGGGCGTCATCAACATGGCGCATGGCGAAATGGTGATGATCGGTGCCTATACGACCTATGTCGTGCAGGAATACATAACCTCCGCCTTTCCTGAGCTTGCCGATTATTCGCTGGCCTTTGCTGTGCCTGCGGCCTTCGTCTTTACCGGCTTCGTCGGTCTGTTGATCGAGCGCGCCGTGATCCGCTATCTCTACGGTCGGCCGCTCGAAACGCTGCTCGCCACCTGGGGTGTGTCGCTGATCCTGCAGCAGGCGGTGCGCAGCATTTTCGGCCCGACCAACCGCGAGGTCCGCAATCCGACCTGGATGTCCGGCGTATTCGATCTCGGCGGGCTCTCCATCACCTGGAACCGACTGTGGATCATCGTCTTTTCGATGGTGGTCTTTGTGGCGCTGCTCCTGCTGCTCAAGCGGTCCGCCTTTGGCCTGCAGATGCGCGCCGTTACGCAGAACCGCCGCATGGCATCGTCGATGGGCATCCGCACCGGTTGGGTCGATGCCTTCACCTTCGCGCTCGGCTCGGGCATTGCCGGCATCGCCGGCGTGGCGCTCAGCCAGATTGACAACGTCTCGCCAAACCTCGGTCAATCCTACATCATCGACAGCTTCATGGTCGTCGTCTTCGGCGGTGTCGGCAATCTCTGGGGTACGCTGGTCGGTGCACTCTCGCTCGGCGTCGTCAACAAGTTCCTCGAGCCCTTTGCCGGCGCCGTGCTCGGCAAGATCCTGGTGCTCGTCCTCATCATTCTCTTCATCCAGAAGCGTCCCCGCGGGCTCTTCGCACTCAAAGGAAGGGCGGTGGAAGCATGATTACGGCCTTCCTTCTCCGATCACTCGATCGCAAGATCGTCATTGCCATCGCCCTCCTGCTTCTGGTCGCGGTCCTCGTGCCGGTCCTGAACCTGATGACGAGGCCGACCAATCCGCTACACGTGCCGACTTATATCATGTCGCTGTTCGGCAAGTATCTGACCTATGCGCTGCTGGCGCTGGCGCTCGACCTCGTCTGGGGCTTCTGCGGCATCCTCTCCCTCGGCCACGGTGCCTTCTTTGCGCTCGGCGGCTATGCGATGGGCATGTATCTGATGCGCCAGATCGGCACGCGCGGCAGCTACGGAGATCCTGTTCTGCCCGACTTCATGGTGTTCCTGAACTGGAAGGATCTGCCTTGGTTCTGGTACGGCTTCAACCATTTCTGGTTTGCGGCGCTGATGGTCCTCGTCGTACCCGGTCTGCTCGCCTTCGTCTTCGGCTGGTTTGCCTTCCGCTCACGCGTCAACGGCGTCTATCTCTCGATCATCACCCAGGCGATGACCTACGCGCTGCTGCTGGCCTTCTTCCGCAACGACATGGGCTTCGGCGGCAATAACGGCCTTACTGATTTCAAGGACATTATCGGTTTCAACGTACAGGCTGACGGCACGCGTGCAGCCCTCTTTGCCGCAACTGCGATCTTCCTCGCTCTATCGCTGATGATTGCTTCGGCGATCGTACGCTCGAAGTTCGGCAAGGTGCTGGTCGGCGTGCGCGATGCCGAAAGCCGCACGCGCTTCCTCGGCTACCGCGTTGAGCATTTCAAGCTCTTCACCTTCGTCGTCTCGGCGATGATGGCAGGCATTGCCGGCGCGCTCTACGTGCCGCAGGTGGGCATTATCAATCCTGGCGAATTCGCCCCTGCCAATTCGATCGAAGTCGTCATCTGGACCGCGGTCGGCGGGCGGGCGACGCTGATCGGGCCGATCATCGGCGCGATCCTCGTCAACGGCGGCAAGACGATCTTCACTGGCCTCTTCCCGGAGTTCTGGCTGTTTGCACTCGGCGGTCTCTTCGTCGCCGTCACTCTGTTCCTGCCGAAGGGCGTCGTCGGCACGATTGCGCAATATCTTGGCAAGCGGAAGCTTGTCTCCAAGGCGGCCCCACCGGCGGCTGAGGAAGACAGTATCGAGCCGAAAATCCAGGCAGCGGAGTGAGCGCCATGATTCCCGACGTCAAACCCAATAGCGTGCTTTATCTCAACGGCGTTTCGGTTTCCTTCGACGGCTTCAAGGCGCTGAATTCGCTGTCGATCGTCATCGAGCCCGGTGAACTTCGCGCCATCATCGGCCCTAACGGCGCCGGCAAGACGACGATGATGGATATCATCACCGGCAAGACCCGGCCCGATGAGGGTGAGGTGTTCTTCAACGGTACGATTGATCTCACCAAGAAGGATGAAGCCGATATCGCTCAGCTCGGCATCGGCCGCAAGTTTCAGAAGCCGACAGTCTTCGAAAGCCATACGGTGTGGGACAATCTGGAGCTGGCGCTGAACCGACGTCGTGGTGTGTTCTCGACGCTGTTCTACCGGCTTTCGGGCGAGGACAAGGCACGCATCGAGGAAATCCTCGACACGGTGCGGCTGACGCACCGCCGCGACGAATTCGCCGCCAATCTCTCGCACGGGCAGAAGCAGTGGCTGGAGATCGGCATGTTATTGGCGCAGGAGCCGAAGCTTCTGCTCGTCGACGAACCGGTGGCCGGCATGACCGATGCGGAGACTGCGGAAACCGCAATCCTGCTCAAGGATATCGCCAAGACCCGGTCGGTCGTCGTCGTCGAGCACGACATGGGCTTCATCCGCGATCTCGGCGTCAAGGTGACCTGCCTCGCGGAAGGCTCGGTGCTGGCGGAAGGGTCGATCGATTTCGTCAGCTCCGATCCGAAGGTGATCGAGAACTATCTGGGGCGGTGAGGGATGATGGGTCCATTGAATGTTGGGGAGGGGTCTATTGCGGTCCCACAAAGATTCGGGAGACGGCATCATGCTGACAGTTGAAAACGCAAACCTGCATTATGGCGCCGCTCAGGCGCTGCGCGGCATCTCGATCAAGGCCGAGATGGGCAAGATCACCTGCGTGCTGGGGCGTAACGGCGTGGGGAAGAGTTCTCTTCTGCGCGCCGTTACCGGCCAGCATCCGCTGT
The DNA here is from genome assembly GCF_023006465.1 of Rhizobium sp. PRIMUS64. NCBI lineage: Bacteria > Pseudomonadati > Pseudomonadota > Alphaproteobacteria > Hyphomicrobiales > Rhizobiaceae > Rhizobium > Rhizobium sp. PRIMUS64. Next base: position 30,919 of record NZ_JALBGX010000018.1, read on the forward strand.
CGGCCGGCACGGTCACCTTCAACGACACCAGGCTCAACGGCCTGCCGCCCTTTGCCCGTGCCAAGCAGGGGATCGGCTATGTCCCGCAGGGGCGCGAAATCTTCCCGCTGCTCACCGTCAAGGAAAATCTCGAAACCGGCTTTGCACCGCTTGGCCGCCGCGACCGCAACATCCCCGATGATATCTTCAGCCTCTTCCCGGTGCTGAAGTCGATGTTGTCACGTCGCGGCGGCGATCTTTCCGGCGGGCAGCAGCAGCAGTTGGCGATTGGGCGCGCCATGGTGACGCGGCCTAGGATTCTCGTGCTCGACGAACCGACCGAGGGCATTCAGCCCTCGATTATCAAGGACATCGGCCGGGCGATCCGCTACTTGCGTGACTCCACCGGCATGGCGATCCTTCTCGTCGAACAATATCTGGATTTCTGCCGAGAGCTCGCCGACTACGTCTACATCATGGATCGCGGCGAGATCGTCCATGAAGGGCTTGCCGAAACGCTGGATACACCGGAGGCCCGCCGCCATCTGACTGTCTGACCGGCAAATGCCGCATTTTGCAGCAAGGGACACGGAGTCTGGAAAATCTTCCTCTGCCTCTGCTGGTCTGCTCCAGACGGCATAGGAATTGCTTGCTTTCCGTCATCCGCGCGATTGAATGAAAACGGTGGCGCGACCGAAAGGGACGATATGACGACCGTGGCGGCGAGTACGAGACCGCAGAGAGCGGAAGGGCGCGGGCATCTGGCGGCGAAGCTGTTCGATGGCCGCACGCGCATTCGTGAACTCTATCAGGAAGGGGCGGCGAAGATCCGCCTGCCGGATACCTTCGATGCCTCGATGGAAGCAGTCATCATCAACACAGCAGGCGGACTGACGGGCGGCGACCGGATGGACTGGAGCGTTGATGCCGGCGCCGGCACGCGCATCGACGTTACCACCCAGGCTTGTGAGAAGATCTACAAGGCATCGGCCGGTACCGCCGAGGTGACGACCAGCATCAAGGTTGGAGCTCAAGCCCGTGTCGACTGGCTGCCGCAGGAAACGATCCTCTTCGACCGGGCAGCGCTTTCCCGCCGCTTGGATGTCGATCTTGACGAAGACTCCGAATTTCTGGCCGTCGAAGCCGTGCTGCTCGGCCGCAAGGCAATGGGTGAGATGGTGGAGACCGGGTTGTTTCGCGACCGCTGGCGCATCCGCCGCTCGGGACGGTTGATCCATGCCGAAGAACTGAGGTTGTCCGACGGCGTAGCGGCCCTTGCCGCGCGCCAGGCCGTGCTCGGCGGGCAGGTGGCGTTTGCGACGCTGCTTTATGCCGGGCCGCTTTCGGAAGCCTATCTTGGCAAAGTCCGGCCGCTCGTCGAAGGATCGATGGGCGGTGCAAGCGCCTGGGACGGCAAGCTCGTTGTCCGCCTTGCAGCAGCCGACGGCTTCTCACTCAGAAAAATCCTGATCCCGGTCATTTCCGCCTTGCGAAATGGTGCGCCTGTGCCGAAAGTCTGGAATCTATGAATCTGGAGCATGATGCCGAAAAGTGTGAGCGGTTTTCGGGCGACGTCATACTCTAACTCTTTAATGTAGAACAGGATCATCCTGTTCCAGGCATGAAGCAGATGGGCAAGCAATGAACCTCACTCCGAGAGAAAAAGACAAGCTGTTGATATCAATGGCGGCGATGGTGGCACGCCGGCGGCTGGAGCGCGGCGTCAAGCTGAACTATCCCGAAGCGATCGCGTTGATCAGCGATTTCGTCGTCGAAGGCGCTCGCGACGGTCGCCCAGTTGCCGAGCTGATGGAAGCCGGCGCCCATGTGATCGGCCGCTCCCAGGTGATGGAGGGCGTTGCCGAGATGATCCACGACGTGCAGGTGGAGGCGACGTTCCCGGATGGAACCAAGCTCGTCACCGTGCACGAGCCGATCCGGTGAGGAGATAGGAATGCTCGAGCTCAGGCCCAATTGCGAATGCTGCGACAAGGATCTGCTGCCTGATAGCACTGAGGCACGGATCTGCACCTATGAATGCACTTTCTGCGCGGATTGCGTGGACGGTGTGTTGAAGGGTGTCTGCCCGAACTGCGGCGGTAATCTCGTCGCGAGACCTATTCGGCCGGCGGCCATGCTTGCTAAAAATCCGGCTTCGAGGAAGCGTGTGCTGAAGGCCGAGGGCTGTGCGCCCAAGGCGGCTTAAGGAGGACGAGATGATTCCAGGTGAGATCATTGCCGCAAGCGGCGACATCGAACTGAATGCCGGCGCGCAGACGGTGACGCTGGAGGTTTCCAATACAGGCGACCGACCGGTCCAGGTGGGCAGCCACTATCATTTCGCCGAGACCAATGCCGGGCTTTCCTTCGATCGCGCGGCGGCGCATGGCAAGCGGCTCGATATTCCGGCGGGAACGGCCGTGCGCTTCGAGCCGGGGCAAACGCGCTCGGTGACGCTGATCCCACTTTCCGGCAAGCGCGAGGTCTATGGCTTCCGTCAGCTGGTGATGGGTAAGCTTTAAGAACAATAGGCTGGAGGAATGCATGCGTTTGAATGTCTGCCTGGTCGGGGCGGCGATGCTGCTGACGGCAGGTGCTGCCTCCGCTCAGGATATCGATTGCAACAATCCCAAGACGCAATCGGACATGACTGGCTGCGAGGCGGCGCGCCATGAGGCCGCCGACAAGGCGCTGAATGCGCAATACAAGAAGACCCGGGCCGCGATGGTGGCGATCGACAAGGATCTCGACGGCGATATGAAGGGCGCAGAGCAGGCGCTGGTCAAGGCGCAGCGCGCCTGGATCGATTATCGGGACGCCGAATGCGACGCCTTCGGCTTTCAGGCCCGCGGCGGCACGATGGAGCCGATGCTGGTCGCCGGATGTCTCGCCAACATCACGGACAAACGTACAAAAGAGCTTAAAGAGCTCGAAGACACGATGAGCAATTAAGGTGATCAGGAAGATCATGATCGTCGGCAATGGTGAGATCGCGGAGGCAGAGGCAGGCATCATCGATGCCGCCGATTTCGTCGTCCGCTTCAACGATTGCCGCTCCTATGACACCGGCGGCCGGCGCACGGATGCCGTCGCGGTCTGCAATACCGGCCGTCCGGCGAAGGCGATGCTCGGTTCGCTTGAGTGGCGCGCTCATCCCGGCGTCGTTTCGGCTCGCGAAATCTGGAGCGTGCGCGACCCGGAAAAATTCGCGGCGATGCGGGCGCCGCTTGCTGTCTCGCATCCGGAACTCGACGATTTCTGCGACGACTACACCGATGAGTTCAGCGCCTTCTGCGTCGACACCGACAAGGCGCACATCGTCATCGGCAAATCGGTTCACGAGGCCGTCGATGCCTCGCTTTCGGCCTTTGCTCCGGCGCCCTATGTCGTGCCGAGCAGTGGCATGATCGTCATTGCCGAGGTTTTGAACACATATGCCGAGGCCGAGGTGGTACTTGCCGGCTTCGGCCACTCAGGCTGGGAATGGCACCCATTTGCGGCCGAACGACAGCTTGTCGATAGTTATATTGCCGCCGGCCGCCTCACGCGGCTTGGCGGAGATACACCTGTTTCTTCCTCCCAAGGAGCCTGATGGATGCCCTATAAGATCTCGCGCGCCGCCTATGCCGGCATGTTCGGACCGACCACCGGCGATAAGGTGCGCCTTGCCGATACGGAGCTTTTCATCGAGATCGAGAAGGATTTCACCACCTATGGCGAGGAGGTGAAGTTCGGCGGCGGCAAGGTGATCCGCGACGGCATGGGCCAGAGCCAGGTGACGCGGGCGGATGGCGCGGTCGACACGGTTATCACCAATGCGGTGATCGTTGATCATTCGGGCATCTACAAAGCCGATATCGGGCTCAAGGACGGGCGCATCGTTGCGATCGGCAAGGCGGGCAATCCCGACATGCAGCCTGGCGTCAATATCATCGTCGGCCCGGGCACGGAGGCGATCGCCGCCGAAGGCAAAATTATCACCGCCGGCGGCATGGACAGCCATATCCATTTCATCGCGCCGCAGCAGATCGAGGAAGCGCTGATGAGCGGCATGACCTGCATGCTCGGCGGCGGCACGGGACCGGCGCACGGCACGCTTGCCACCACCTGCACGCCCGGTCCCTGGCATCTCGCGCGCATGATCGAGGCGGCCGACGCCTTTCCGATGAACCTTGCCTTTGCCGGCAAGGGCAATGCCTCGCTGCCGGGGGCGCTGACCGAAATGGTGCTGGCCGGCGCCACCTCGCTGAAGCTGCACGAGGATTGGGGCACGACGCCAGGCGCCATCGACTGCTGCCTGTCGGTCGCCGACGAATACGACGTGCAGGTGATGATCCACACGGATACGCTGAACGAAAGCGGTTTCGTCGAGGATACGATCGGCGCCATCAAGGGCCGCACCATCCATGCCTTCCACACGGAAGGGGCGGGCGGCGGCCACGCGCCTGACATCATCAAGATCTGCGGCCAGCCAAACGTCATTCCGTCGTCGACCAATCCAACACGGCCCTATACGGTCAATACGATCGCCGAGCATCTCGACATGCTGATGGTCTGCCACCATCTGTCGCCGTCGATTCCCGAAGACATCGCCTTTGCCGAAAGCCGCATCCGCAAGGAAACAATCGCTGCCGAAGATATTCTGCACGATATCGGCGCCTTCTCGATCATTTCGTCCGACAGCCAGGCGATGGGCCGCGTCGGCGAAGTGGCGATCCGCACCTGGCAGACGGCCGACAAGATGAAGCGTCAGCGCGGCCGGCTGAAGGAGGAGAAGGGTGACAACGACAATTTCCGCGTCCGCCGCTATATCGCCAAATACACGATCAACCCGGCGATCGCCCATGGCCTCAGCCGTGAGATCGGCTCGGTCGAAGTCGGCAAACGTGCCGACCTCGTGCTGTGGAATCCGGCCTTCTTCGGCGTGAAGCCCGACATGGTGCTGCTCGGGGGCTCGATCGCGGCCGCGCCGATGGGTGATCCAAACGCTTCGATCCCGACGCCGCAACCGGTGCACTACCGGCCGATGTTTGCCTCCTACGGCAAGAGCCTCACCAATTCCTCCGTCACCTTCGTCAGCCAGGCGTCGCTCGATGCCGGCCTGAAGGGCCGGCTCGGCGTCGCCAAGGAGCTGGTCGCGGTGAAGAATACGCGCGGCGGCATCTCCAAGGCATCGATGATCCACAACGACCTTACACCCGAGATCGAGGTCGATCCGGAAACCTATGAGGTCAGGGCGAACGGGGAATTGCTGACTTGCGAGCCGGCGACGGTGCTGCCGATGGCGCAGCGCTATTTCCTGTTCTAGACGCGCGTCCGATGTGCAACGGGCGGTTCCGATGAGGACAGGTATCCGCTGGTTGTTGCGGATCGTATTCCTGCTTGTGCTTTTGGTGGCCTGCGGAACCTTCATTCCCCGGCCGCTGATTGCGCCGGTCAAGGCGTCGTCCGTCGCAGTGACACATCGGATTCTCCTGCTGTCGGGACCAATCCATACCGATATTGCCATTCCGCTCGACGAGGAGACGCGGGCTGCCTTTTCCTTCCTTGGTAATACCGATTTTCCGCTCGCCCATCCGAATGCGGAGTGGCTCATTATCGGCTGGGGCGGTCGTGCTTTCTATCTGGAAACGCCCACATGGGCGGAACTGAAAGCACTGCCGGTGCTGCGCGCGCTGACGATCGACCGTTCAGTGCTGCATGTGGACCTTGCCGGTCATATCACCGAGCCGCAGTCCAACGTCGCGGCATTCAATGTCAGTGACGATCAATTGATGCGGCTGCGCGACTTTATCTCGGACAGTTTCGTGCGCGACGCGGGCGCGGTCGTGCCGATCCCGGATGCGGGCTACGGCGAGATCGACCGGTTCTTCGAGGCCAAGGGATACTTCAATGCGCTCTTCGGCTGCAATACCTGGACTGCCGCTGCCCTCCGCTCGGCCGGGCTTCGAACCGGCTTATGGAACCCGTTTCCACAAGCATTGCGATTGTCTGTTGCTGTCTACAATTGAAGCAACCGTCGGGCCATCCCGCTCTTAAAGTGAATTGTGAACAGCACTCTCCATCCGGTTGTAAAAATCGGTGAAAAAATCGCTGCTTTCCCCAGCTAAACCATTCTGGAACAACGGCACTGCACAATTGGAAAAATCCGTTTAATATCAATAGTTTAACTGTATTTCGATAGTGTTCGATTCAGGGATTGGAAAGCTGCATCCACTGCTAGAAAAATTCTGTCCACCGAATCGTCCAAAGTGGCTCGAATTTTAACGAGTTGATTAAGAACCCCGCAGCAATTGGGCTCTTATCAATGCCTTGAAACGCCGGGCAAGAAGGTTGATTCTCATGAGAAACTGGATTTCGCTGCAGGCCGATTTTGGCGATCTTCAATACCGCAGGAACGTCTATGTCTTCGCCCTGAAGATGAGCTTTCTTGCCGTCATTCTCTCCGGCGTCATTATTGCGCTGACGATGCCGTCGCTTGATCTTCTCGGACTTTTGCCGGTGACGCTCGCACACGCAATTGGCTTCAGCGCGATCTTTTCCTGGCTGATCGGCGGCACGGTTTCCGGCATGCTGTCGCTGTTTGCCGGCTTTGCCATGCGCGATCTTGCGCTCTCGCGGGCGGAATTCGAAAAGCTGAGCCGCACGGATACGCTTTCGGGACTGCTCAACCGGCGTGCCTTTACTGAGGCGCTCGATAACGTCGATAGCAACGCGTCGCTGGTGATTTTCGATGTCGACCGTTTCAAGGCGATCAACGACCGCTTTGGCCACGGTTGCGGCGATTCCGTCATCATCGCGGTTTCGGCCATGCTGACATCCGCCTTCGATGAGATGTCCGTCGTCGCACGCCTGGGTGGCGAGGAGTTCGGCGTCATTGTCTCCGGCGAACCTCTTGAGGCGCGGATGGAGCGGATCGAGGGTGTCCGGGCTCGGATTGCTAGCGGCGCCATCAAGGCCGAGGGGCACGAGATCCGCATCACCGTTTCCGGCGGTGTTGCCGATCTCGTCGCCGGGCGTAACAAGCAGGCGGTCTATGCCTCCGCCGACCGGGCGCTCTATCTCGCCAAGGCGCTCGGGCGCAATCGCGTCGTACACGAACGGGAAGGCCTTCATCACGCCTGGCACGGGCTCGTCGATAACGGCGTTGATGGCGAGAACAGAGGCCCGGAGAGCGACAATGTGATGCAGGCTTACGGAATATAAAAGCCCAAGCCGGACGAAAGGCCATTGGTGCTTGCATCGGGAAGAGCTATTTTGCATGGTCGTCCTCTCAGCAAAACGGACATGTCATGCAGCGCGTCACCTCCTATCTTCCCGCCGGAACCCCTTCCTCCCACCCGATCGCCCAGGTCAAGCTGCCGCATGATCTGCGCCATCTGCGCCGCAAGCTGCTGCATCTGGAAAATGGCGAGATGGTCATGCTCGATCTCAAGGATCCGGTGCTTTTCGCCAATGGCGACCTGCTGGTGCGCGACGACGGCGAACTGATCGAGATCCTCGCCGCCGACGAGAAACTTTTCGAAATCCGCGGTCGCGACCGCACCCATCTGGTCGAGCTCGCCTGGCATCTCGGCAACCGGCATCTTGCCGCTCAGATCGAGGAAGACCGCATCGTCATCCTCCGCGATCATGTCATCCGCACCATGCTGCAGGGCCTCGGCGCCGTCGTCCTCGAGATCGACGAGCCGTTCCAGCCGGCGCGGGGCGCCTATCATTCTCAAGGCGGGCATTCGCGTGGGCATGATCACGATCACAATCATGACCACGGGCATGACCACGGGCATGACCACGGGCATGACCACGGGCATGATCATAGTCACAGCCATGACCATGATCACGAACATGGCTATGAGCATGAGCATGAGCACCGCCACGATCGCGGCCATGATCATGACCACAAGCACGACTGAGCCTTGATGACCAGGGATCGCGAGCTGCAGGCATTGCTGCGCCTGACGGCATGGCTGTCACCAGCCTTTCCGATCGGAGGCTTTGCCTATTCGGGCGGGCTGGAGCGGGCGGTGGCCGACGGGCTCGTTACGGATGCGGCCTCGCTTGCGGCCTGGATCGGCACGCTGGTCGGCAATGGTTCGGCCTGGAACGATGCGGTGCTTCTGGCCGAAAGCCATAGGCAACAGGCACAGCCCGCACGCCTTGCCGAAGTCGCTGCACTCGCCGAGGCGCTGGCCGGATCACGCGAGCGGCATCAGGAAACGATGCTGCTCGGCGAGGCTTTCCTCGCAGCGGCGCGGGCCTGGCCGGACGGGGTGTTCGAGCGGCTACCTGACAAGGTCGCTTATCCCATTGCGGTCGGGGCGGTTACAGGCGCCCATGGCATAATGCCCGAGAAGGCGCTCGCCGCCTTTCTGCATGCCTATGTCTCACAAGCGGTTTCATCCGGCATCCGCCTCGGTGTCGCCGGGCAAAGGGATGGCCTCGCCGTTCTTGCCGGTCTGGAAGACCATATCGCGGAGGTCGCCCGGCGGGCGGCAGCCTCGGCGCTTGACGATCTGGGTTCGGCGACGGTGCAGGCCGATATTGCCAGCCTGCGCCACGAGACGCAGGCGACGCGGCTGTTCCGTTCGTGATTGTCTGAAATTATCGCTGTGGCTGCGTCATTTGACGGTGGCGCCGGCGGGCGGCTTCGCTATCATCAAGGTTCGATTGGAGTAAGGCATATGAAATCAAGAAACGGACCTTTGCGTGTCGGCATCGGCGGGCCGGTCGGCTCGGGCAAGACGGCGCTGACCGAAAAGCTCTGCAAGGCGATGCGCGACGACTATTCTGTCGCCGTCGTCACCAACGATATCTACACGACAGAGGATGCCGAGGCGCTGGTGCGGATGCAGGCATTGCCTTCGGACCGCATCGTCGGTGTCGAAACGGGCGGCTGCCCGCATACAGCCATTCGCGAGGATGCGACGATCAATTTGCAGGCGATCGCCGGCCTGAACCAGCGGATTCCCGATCTCGACGTCGTCTTCATCGAATCCGGCGGCGACAATCTGGCGGCGACCTTTTCGCCCGATCTTGCCGATATCACCATCTATGTCATTTCCGTTTGCCAGGGCGAGGAAATCCCGCGCAAGGGCGGGCCTGGTATCACCCGGTCGGACCTGCTCGTCATCAACAAGAAGGATCTGGCGCCTTATGTCGGCGCCGATCTCGAGGTGATGGACCGGGATGCGACGCGCATGCGCGCTTCGCGCCCCTTCGTCTTCTCCGACATGAAGCGCGGCGACGGTGTCAGCTCGATCGTCAGCTTCCTCAGGGAGCAGGGCGGTCTCTAGATCCAGATTTTAGGCCGGATCAAAGTCGAAGAATTAGAGGATGATATCGTCCGAAAACCGCTCACACTTTTCGGCATCATGCTCTGACGGTTAGATCCGTCGGAGCAGGTTGACGTCGCTGATGGCGATCGTCCGGCCGCGCACCGTGACACCTTTCGTCTTCAACGTCGAGAAGGCGCGCGAGAGCGCCTCCGGTGCGAGGCCAAGCTTGCGGGCGAGCAGGTTTTTCGGAAAGGGCAGCCGCAGCGAAGCGGCCGCACCGTTCTCGGCGCAGTGGGTCAGCAGATAATGCGCCACGCGCTGCGGCGCGGTCTGCATGCGGTCGCTTGCCAGGCATTCCATCATCGAGATCAGATGCAGTGACAGGCTGCGCGTGATCGCCTTGCCGATCCGCGGCCGCTCCTCCAGCAACAGCCGAACCTTTGCGATATCAAAGCACGCCAGCACGGCATGATCCATTGCTTGCGCGCCGTAGTGATAGGTTTCGTCGGCGTGGATCAGGCATTCCGCGAAGCTGTCGCCGGGCTCGCAGATGCGGATATCGGCCTGCCTGCCGTCGCCGTTGCGACGATAGAGCCTGACATAACCGCTCAGCACGCAATAGAAATAGGCCGCCTTGTCGGCCTCCTCGATGAGAACGTCATGGGGGTCGCAGAGGCGAACGGTGGCGCAGGCGCGCAGGGCTTCAGCCTCGTTGTGGTCGAGCCCGGCCATGAGGGCGGCCTTGGCGAGCACAGCGGCCTCTTGGCCGTTGAATGTCAGCGTCCTGTTCATCTCCCGGTCTCCTGATATGGCCGGTCTTTCCAATTCCATGTGCATGCCGGGCAAAATACGGGAAGGAGATGGCGGTGGATTTGATTTCGGTCAATCGCCAGAAGTGAACAGCAAAAACGAAACGGGCGGGAGATCGCTCCCGGCCCGTTCATTTCCTGGGCTTTGCCTATTCCGCCGCGAAGGGCGGCAGGCGCAGCACGTTGGTGTCGTTGCCCTTGGCGCTCTTGCGCTTGCCTTCCGGCTTTTCGATTGCGGTCAGGCGCTCCTCCAGCGAGTCGATTTCGCTGCGGTTCTCGCGGGTGACGCGGGTGAGATCCTCGCGCGACAGCGGCAGCTCCTCCTCGTCCTTCCTGCCGACCAGGCGGCCGAAAGCCCAGCCGAGCAGGCGGGACAGGTCGTCCATGATCAGGAAGAAGGAGGGCACGACGACGAGCGAGAGTACGGTCGAAACGATGATGCCGCCGATCACTGCAATTGCCATCGGCGCGCGGAACGAGCCGCCTTCGCCGACACCAAGCGCGGAAGGCAGCATGCCCGCCGACATGGCGATCGAGGTCATGATGATCGGCCGGGCGCGCTTGCGGCCGGCTTCGACCATGGCCTCGACACGAGGCATGCCCTGATGGCGCATCTCGATTGCGAAATCGACCAGCAGGATGGCGTTCTTGGTGACGACACCCATCAGCATCAGGATGCCGATCATCACAGGCATCGACAGCGGATTGCTGGTGAGGATCAGGCCGGCTGCGACGCCGCCAATGGCGAGCGGCAGTGAGAACAGGATGGTGAAGGGCTGGATCACGTCCTTGAAGAGCAGGATCAGCACCGTCAGCACCAGCAGCAGGCCCATCAACATGGCGTTGACGAAACTCTGCTGCATCTCGGTCTGCACCTTGGTGTCGCCGCTTTCGGCAAGGTGCACCGTGGCCGGGATATTGGCGTCGTTGACGATCTGACGGAAGCGGGCCGAAGCCGTGTCGAGTGCTACGCCCTGCGGCAGGTCGGAGCCGATCGAGACGACGCGGTTGCGGTTGTTACGCTTGATCGAGCTTACGCCTTCCGAATAGTCGATATTGGCGACGCTCGCGAGCGGAACGGTGCCGCCGCTGGCGGTCTGGATCTTCAATGTCCGGATGGCCGCGAGATCGCGACGCATGTCGAGTGCGGCCTGAACGCGGATCGGGATCTGGCGATCATCGAGCGAGATCTTGGCAAGGGCGGCATCGACATCGCCGATGGTGGCGACGCGGATCGTCTCGGAGATCTGCTGCGGCGTAATGCCGAGGCGGGCAGCCTCATCCATGCGCGGGTGAACCTGCAGCTCCGGACGGGGCAAGGAGCCGTCGGCGCTGACATTGGCAAGCAGCGGATCGGCGCGCAGCTTGGATTCCAGAATGCCTACGGCGTCGTTCAGGTCCTTGTCGTTCTTGGAAAGGAAGTTGAAGGAGAGGTCGCGTTCGCCGCGGTCATTGAGCTTCAGGATCCGGACGTCGGGAATATCGCGCAGCTTGGCGAAGACTTCCTTTTCGATATCCCATTGCGGGCGTTCACGGCCGTGGACCTCCACCTTCGGCAGTTTCGGGCCAATGACGGGGATATGGCCGAGCACGTCGTTGACCATCTTCTTGACCAGCGATTGGTCGAGCTTGTCGAGTGCCAGCGTGATGGTCGCACGGCGCAGTTCGAGATCACCCTTCGGCGACGCGCCGCCGAGGACGAAGACGCTTTCGACGCCATTGATGTCCTTGACCCTGTCATAGATCGCATCCGTCGTCTTCTCGGTGTCGTCAAGGCGCGCATTGGGCGGCAGCTCGACGGAGAGAACGATGCGTGAGGCATCTTCCGGCGGCAGGAAGCTGCCGGGAACCTGCATCAGCAACAAAACGGAGCCGACCAGGAAGGCGAACGCGACGATCAGCGTCGCATACCGCGTGTACCAGCGTCCAGTCGTGCCACGTATGAGACGCGTGTATCCCCGCATCAGCAGGCCGTCATTGTCGTGATGGTCTTCCATGCCGTCTTCGGCGCGCATCAGATAAGCGGCCATCATCGGGGTGATCAGTCGCGCAACCATCAGCGAGAAGAAGACGGAGAAGGCGACGGTCAGACCGAACTGGATGAAGTACTGGCCCGGAATGCCCGGCATGAAGGAAACAGGCACGAAAACGGCGATGATGGTGAAGGTGGTGGCGATGACGGCAAGGCCGATTTCGTCAGCCGCCTCGATCGCCGCTCGATAGGGCGTTTTGCCCATCTTGATGTGGCGGGCAATGTTTTCGATTTCGACGATCGCATCGTCGACAAGGATACCGGTGGCCAGCGTCAGAGCGAGGAAGCTGACGAGGTTCAGTGAGAAGCCCATCATGTCCATGACCCAGAAGGTCGGGATCGCAGACAGCGGAAGGGCGATTGCAGAGATCAGGGTCGCACGCCAGTTCCTGAGGAACAGGAGGACGACGATGACGGCGAGCAGCGCACCTTCAAGGAGCGTATGAATGGCGGCTTCATAGTTGCCGTAGGTGAAATAGACCGAATCGTCGATCAGTTCGATCTTCACATTGGGGTTTTCGGCCCGCACCTTGTCGAGGTTCTGCGCCACGGTTTCGGCGACGCTGACCTCACTGGCGCCCTTGGAGCGGAAAACGCCGAAGGTAACGACCGGCGTATCGTTGAAGCGCGAGAAGGATTTCGGCTCCTCATAGGTGTCCTTGATGACGCCGAGATCGGACAGTTTGACGAAACGGCCGTTCGGCAGGCCGATCGTCGTGTTGGCGAGGTCGGCGACGTTGCGGGCGTCGCCGAGAACACGGATCGCCTGTTCGCTGCCCGCCACCTGGCCACGGCCTGAGCCGAGGTCGATGTTGGTGCCGCGCAGCTGCTGGTTCACGCTCGCCGCGGTGATGCCGTAGGCATTGAGCTTGTCAGGGGTGAGTTCGATGCGTACTTCGCGCTCTGCACCGCCGTAACGGTCGACACGGCCGATGCCGGCCTGGCCCTGCAGTGAACGCTTGATTGTATCGTCGACGAACCAGGAAAGTTCTTCCAGCGACATGGCAGGCGAGGAAACGGCGAAGGTCTGGATCGCCTGTCCCTCCACATCGACCTTGGAGACGATCGGTGCTTCGGCCGTCGCCGGCAGATCGCTGCGGATGCGGTCGATCGCATCCTTGGTGTCCTGTACGGCCTGTTCGGTCGGCACTTCCATCCGGAACATGACGTTGGTTTGCGAGCTGCCGTCGGTCACCGTCGACTGGATTTCGTCGATACCGGTGATGGAGGCGACCGCGTCTTCGATCTCCTTCGTCACCTGCATTTCGAGTTCAGCCGGCGAAGCGCCGCTCTGCGTCACGCTGATCGAGACGAGCGGCACGTCGATATTTGGAAAACGCGTGATCGGCAGCGAATTAAAGGACTGCATGCCGATGAACACCAGCAGGCAGAAGGCCAGCAGCGGCGCAATGGGATTTCGAATGGACCAGGCTGAAAAATTCATCGGATGGTCTCTTTAGTTGGAAGCCGGGAGCTGTTCACGCACCGGCGTGATGTGGTCGCCGTCGCGGACGTAAGCGCCCGCCTTGGCCACGACCTCGTCGCCGGTCTTCAATCCATTGATGACCTCGACATAGGCGCCGTCCTGGATGCCGGTCTCGATCTTGGCGAATTTCACCACGCCGTCCTCGACTTTGCGGGCGGAGGAACCTTCGTTGCCGGTGAGTACCGCGGTCAGGGGAAGCGCTACGCCTTGCGTCTCGCGCACGATGATCTCGGCGCTGCCATACATGCCGGAACGCGCCTTGCTGTCATCATCGATGGAGATATGGACGAGGCCAAGGCGGGTAACCGGATCGACAGTCGGCGAAACCAGGCGGACGGCGCCGGAAAGCTTGTCGCGGCTGCCGGAAAGCGAAATCGTTGCCTTTTGGCCGGCCATGATCCTGACAACATCGCTTTCGGCGACCTCAGCGACAAGCTCGATATCGCCATCGCGGATGATGGTGAACAGCGGATCGCCATTGCCGGCGGCAATGGCGCCGACCTTGGCGTTCTTTGCCGAGACCGTGCCGGCGACCGGCGTCTTCACATCGGTGCGCGCCAGCTTCAAATCTGCATCGGCGATCTGGCTGTCGAAGACCTTGAGATCCGCTTCGGAGACCTCGATCGCCTGTTCGGCGGAGACGACGCGGGCATTGGCTGCGGCGGCAGTCGCATCGGCCTGTTCGACCTGGGCGGTGGAAACGGTGCCCTTCTTGCCCATTTCCTGGGCGCGGGCCTGCTGCTGCCTTGCCTGTTCGGCATTGGCCTGCGCCTCGATGAGCTGGGCGCGCAGCTGGGCGAGGCTTGCCTCGCCCTTGGCCTTCGTCGCCATCATCTGGCTCTTTTCCAAGACCAGTGCGTCATCGTTGAGCGTCGCCAGCGTGCTTTCCGCCTGAACCTTGTCGCCGACATCGGCTTTCAGCGTGCGAATCGAGAGGCCTTCGACCTGCGGCTGGATATAGACTTCCTCGACGGGCTTGACCGTTCCTGTGCCGATGACACGGTCGACGAGGGTGCGGTTCACCGCCGTGGTGACGACGATCGCCGGCAGGTTCTGCTGCGGTTTTGCGACCGGCGCTTCCTGCGATAATGCGGTGGATGCAGCAAGTACCGCTGCAAAAAGAGTAAAGGCGCCTAGAATTCCAATCGGCTTGCGTGCCATGCGTCTTCGTCCAATCTTATGATAAGGTTGGCCGAACTCGAGCGTCTGCCACTCAGCGCGCGATCAGGCCACTGCCCTTCCTGCATTCTCAGAGGTATCCGCCGATCCTTTGCCGTCTTCATCCCTCGTCGGCAAATTCGGCTTGTAGGTGGTATCGATTTGCTCGATCTACAAGTCCGGCAGAAAACAATTCCCCATTAGGCGATAATAATTACCATTCTGACGTCAATCAATCACCGCTAGGTTATGTCAACATTACGAAGATTGATCGCGCCTCTATCTCTAAGACGTTTGACGCCCGATAAATGCGACAGTTGCAAGGGATTTTTTTCGGTTGCTGGCTGCTGATGATTTAGGCCGACCGGCCTCAAATCTGAATCACCATCCAAATCAAATAAATAGAGCACGATGTCGTCCGAAACCCGCGTACACTTTTCGGCATCATGCTTTAGCGCATGTCGCGCAAAAGTGTGCAGCGGTTTTGCGATATCGACATGCGTAAAAACAAAGACCTAAAGCGCAACAAGCGAAATTGAAAGATCGCGACGCGCTTTAGAAAAAGATAAAACGCGCGGGAAAACTCCCGCGCGTTTCGCTTAGCATCTTGCCGAAACTACTTGGAAGCGGCGTCGGTGATGTCGTGCGTCCAGGCGCCTGATGGCTCCTTGCTGATGATCTTCTGATCGAGCAGCGCCTTTGCCGTGCGGGCATAGAGCGCCTCATCCAGCTTGCCGGAGCTGTCGCCGACCAGCTTGGCGACTTCACCCATCATGCGCTTCTGATGGTTGTCGTCCTGGCCGCCATTGTCCATGACGATCTCGGCGGCTTCGTCGGGATTCTCGGTGGCATACTTCCAGCCCTTCATCGAAGCGCGGACGAACTTGACCATCTTCTCCTTGAAGGCCGGGTCCTTCAGCTTGTCTTCCATGGCATAGAGGCCGTCTTCAAGAAGGTCGTTGCCCATTTCAGTGTAATTGAAGACCGTCAGTTCTTCCGGCTTGAAGCCGGCATCGATCGCCTGCCAGTATTCGTTATAGGTCATGACGGAGATGCAGTCGGCCTGCTTTTGGACAAGCGGCTGCACATCGAAGCTCTGCTTCAGCACGGTGACGCCGTTCGGACCGCCTTCTGTGGATAGGCCGAGCTTGTTCATCCAGGCGAAGAAGGGATACTCGTTGCCGAAGAACCAGACGCCGAGCGTGTGGCCCTTGAAGTCGGCTTCGGTCTTGATCGGGCCGTCCTTGCGGCAGACCATTTCCAGGCCCGCCTTCTGGTAGGGCTGGGCGATGTTGACGAGCGGAACGCCCTTTTCGCGGGCAACCAGGGCGCCGCCCATCCAGTCGACGATGACATCGGCGCCGCCGCCGGCGATCACCTGCTCGGGGGCGATATCGGGGCCGCCTGGCTTGATGTCGACGTCGAGGCCTTCCTCCTTATAGAAGCCCTTGTCCTTGGCGACGTAGTAACCGCCGAACTGGCTCTGCGTGACCCATTTCAGCTGCAGCACCACCTTGTCGGCGGCCATGGCATGGGCCGATGCAAGCGACATCGCGCTCGCCATCATTGCAACCATCAACTTTCTCATTTTCTTATCCTTACCCTCTGAAGTTATGCCCGGACCCGTTTCTGGAGTCCGTGCGCGCCTAGCCACCACGGATAGACGGATGCCAGAACGTCACCGCCCGTTCGGTCAGGGCGATGATGCCATAGAAGATCGAGCCGGCCAGCGCCGCGACGGCGATTTCCGCCCAGACCATGTCGACATTCATGCGGCCGATCTCGGTGGAGATGCGGAAGCCCATGCCGACGATCGGCGTTCCGAAGAATTCCGCAACGATGGCACCAATCAGCGCCAGCGTCGAGTTGATCTTCAGTGCGTTGAAAATGAAGGGCATTGCCGCTGGAAGCCTGAGCTTCAGCAGCGTCTGCCAATAGCCTGAGGCATAGGTGCGCATCAGGTCGCGCTCCATGCTGCCGGAGGCGGCAAGGCCGGCGACGGTATTCACCAGCATCGGGAAGAAGGTCATGATGATGACGACGGCGGCCTTCGACGGCCAGTCGAAGCCGAACCACATGACCATGACAGGGGCGACGCCGATGATCGGCAGGGCCGAAACCATGTTGCCGATCGGCAGAAGGCCGCGGCGCAAGAAGGCGATGCGGTCGGCGAGCACCGCGACGACGAAGCCACTGAGGCAGCCGACGATATAACCGATCAGCACCGCCTTGAAGATCGTCTGCCTGACGTCCGCGTCGAGGATCGGCAGCGACGCCATGAACCGCGCGCCGATGGCGCTCGGTGGCGGCAGCAGGATGAAGGGAACGCCGGCGCCACGCGTGACCGCCTCCCAGAGAATGAGGATCCAGGCGCCGAAGATCGCCGGGATCAGCAGCTGCAGTGTCGACTTGCCGAAAGTGGTGACGGGCAGCAGTTTCGACAGCTCGGTGACGCATCGCCAGGCAAGCAGCCAGCAGGCGAAGAGCAGTAGGAAGAAAGCCCGCGTCCCTGCGCCCTCGTTGCCGGAAAGAGCGGAAAGCAGCATCCAGGCGGCGCCATGCGCGCCGATAAACAGCACGGTGGCTCGATAGGCCGGCGGTTGCGGCGCTAGGGACAACAGGGCAGCCGCGATGACGATGATGAAGATGAGGCTTGCCGTGCCGTCGGTGAGGGGTCGCGTCGCGCCCTCGGCCAGGAGCGGCAGGGCCGTCAGTGCCCCGATGCAGAGGAGGAGAGCAACCACGCCTTGCCAGGAGAAGGTCAGATGTCTCATGCCGGCCTCCCGCCCATGGCGCGGTCGACGATTTTCGCTGCAACGCCGACAATCGCAACCAGGATGCCGGCCAGCAGCGATCCGGCGACAAGCGCCGCCCAGATATCGATGGTCTGGCTGTAATAGGAGCCGGCGAGCAGCTTCGAGCCGATGCCGGCGACAGCACCCGTCGGCAACTCCCCGACGATGGCGCCGACGAGGCTGGCGGCGATCGCAACCTTCATCGAGGTGAAGAGGAAAGGGATCGACGCGGGAACGCGCAGCTTCCAGAAGGTCTGCATCGGGCTGGCATAGTAGGTGCGCATCAGGTCGAGATGCATGATCTCGGGCGAACGCAGCCCCTTCACCATGCCGACGGCGACCGGAAAGAAGGAGAGGTAGGTGGAGATCAGCGCCTTCGAGACAAGGCGGGAGGCGTCGGAATCGAGATTGAGGAGATGTGCAACGGCATTGTCGCCGGTCAGCACGTTATAAGAGATGATGACGATCATCGGCGCGATGGCGAGGATCGGTATGGTCTGGCTCGCCACCAGCCAGGGCATCAGCGAGCGGTCCATGGCGCGGTTATGGACGATCAATACGGCGAGAAGGATGCCGAGCAGCATGCCGAAGCCGAAGCCGAGCAGAGTGGAGGAGAGCGTTACCCAGCTGTGATAGACGAGGCTGCGGTTGCTCGAAAGGCTGCGCAGGAAGGTGTTCTCGTAGACGTTCTGCGCCACCTGATGCGGCGCCGGCAGGATCGGCTTCGGCTGGGCGAGCGTCTTGCCGATGAATTCGAGGGTCGAAGGTGTGGCGCCGGCGCGGCCGTCCATGTCGCGCTGGAACGGCGCGTTCATGAGGATGGCGGCGACATACCAGATGACGACGAGCGCCAGCAGGATGGTGGTGACGGGGACGATCTTGTCCTTGAGGGTGTCGGTTTTCATGGGATTCGCTCCCATGTGGTGTTGAGCCTGCAGAGCCCGGAAATCAAACCCCTATTCCTCATGCGTGCCCCGTCCTCAGCCCTTCGCGGACGCGGTGGGCAATTTCCAGGAACTCGGGAGTTTCGCGGATGTCGAGCGGGCGCTCGGCCGGCAGGGTCGAGTCGATGATATCGGTCACGCGGCCCGGGCGCGGAGACATCACCACGATCTTGGTCGAGAGATACACCGCCTCGGGAATGGAATGAGTGACGAAGCAGATCGTCTTGTTGGTGCGGGTCCAGAGTTTCAGCAGCTCTTCGTTCAGATGGTCGCGGACGATCTCGTCCAGGGCGCCGAAGGGCTCGTCCATCAACAGCAGGTCGGCGTCGAAGGCGAGCGCGCGGGCGATCGAGGCGCGCTGCTGCATGCCGCCGGAAAGCTGCCAGGGGAATTTCTTCTCGAAGCCCGAAAGACTGACGAGATCGAGCGCTTCGGCGACGCGCCTCGTCCGGTCGGCGCTGGAATAGCCCATGATCTCCAGCGGCAGGGCGATGTTGTTTTCGATGGTGCGCCAGGGATAGAGCGCCGGCGCCTGGAAGACATAGCCATAGGCACGGGCCTTGCGGGCTTCCTCCGGCGTCATGCCATTGATCGAGATCTCGCCCGACGTGCTCTTTTCGAGATCGGCGATGACACGCAGGAAAGTGGTCTTGCCGCAGCCCGATGGACCGATGAAAGAAACGAAATCGCCCTTGCGGACGTCGAGATTGACATTGCTCAGTGCACGCACCGGGCCGTCATTCGCCTGGTAGGTGAGACAGAGATCCTTGGCGGATACGACGGAGGGTGCTTGCATCAATGCGACCAGTCTTGTTTTCCCCGCGGGAGCGCGGTTTGCATGTTATCATTACCGCCGGTTTTATCGACGACACACTCCATGGAGGATGAGGATGGACGCGACATCAAAGCCCACCTGCCACATCGTTCGCCCCAATCATGCCTATGACGGCAAGCAGGGGCTCAGCTATTTCGCAGGCATCGCCGCCGAGACGGTCGGCGCCAAGGGTATCTGCATGCACCTTCTGACGATCCCGCCTGGCGTGCGCGCCAAGGCGCATCTGCACGAGGCGCACGAGACGGCGATCTACATGCTCTCCGGCGAGGCCCATACCTGGTACGGAGACGAACTTGAGCATCACGTCATCGTCCATGCCGGCGAACTTTTCTATATCCCGGCCGGTGTGCCGCACCTGCCGGCGAACCTCAGCAGCACGCCGTGCACGGCGATCATCGCGCGCACCGATCCGAACGAGCAGGAAAGCGTCGTGCTTCTGCCGGAGTTGGACGCTTTGGTGCCGGCGTGAGGTCATTGGCATAGAGGTAGCGGTCTCCGGTTGATGGCCGTATCGTCATGCGCCATCGTCATACGCCGCTTGCCGGAATGCCGCTGCGAGTCACCTTGCGCGGCGCGGTGATGTCCTTCCACTGGGAAAGCGCCTTGCTGACAGCCGTGACCGGCTCGCGCCTGACGAATTCGCCGTGGCCCTCGCGGGTCTTGATCGCGCCTTCCTCGATCGCCACGACGCCGCGTGTCAGCGTGTAGCGGGGCAGGCCGGTTACTTCCTTGCCTTCGAAGACGTTGTAGTCGATCGCCGACTGCTGGGCCTTGGACGAAATGGTCTTGGAACGTTTCGGGTCCCAGACGACGATGTCGGCATCGGCGCCAACAAGGATCGCGCCCTTCTTCGGATAGATGTTGAGGATCTTGGCGATGTTGGTCGAGGTGACGGCGACGAATTCGTTCATCGTCAGCCGGCCAGTGTTGACGCCATGCGTCCAGAGCATCGGCATGCGGTCTTCGAGGCCGCCGGTGCCGTTGGGGATCTTGGTGAAATCGCCGACGCCGAAGCGCTTCTGCGCCGTGGTGAAGGCGCAATGGTCGGTGGCGACCACCTGCAGCGAGCCGGAGGCAAGGCCTGCCCAGAGCGAGTCCTGATGCTGCTTGTTGCGGAAGGGCGGCGACATCACCCGGCGGGCCGCATGATCCCAGTCGGGATTGGAATATTCGCTCTCGTCGAGCGTCAGGTGCTGGATCAGCGGTTCGCCATAGACACGCATGCCTTTGGCGCGGGCGCGGCGGATCGCCTCGTGTGCTTGTTCGCAGGAGGTGTGGACGATATAGACCGGGCAGCCGGCCATGTCGGCGATCATGATGGCGCGGTTGGTGGCTTCACCTTCCACTTCGGCCGGGCGGGAATAGGCATGCGCCTCGGGGCCGTTATTGCCCTCGGCGAGCAGCTTTGCCGACATCGAGGCGACGACGTCGCCGTTTTCGGCGTGCACCAGCGGCAGAGCGCCGAGTTCGGCGCAGCGCTGAAAAGAGGCGAACATCTCGTCATCGTCCACCATCAGCGCGCCCTTGTAGGCCATGAAGTGCTTGAAGGTGTTGATGCCCTTGTCGCGGACGATGGTCTCCATCTCCTTGAAGACCTGCTCGCTCCACCAGGTGACCGCCATGTGGAAGGAATAGTCGCAATTGGCGCGGGTCGATTTGTTGTCCCACATGGTCAGCGCCTCGAGCAGCGACTGGCCGGGGGCGGGCAGGGCGAAATCGACCACCATCGTCGTGCCGCCGGAAAGGGCGGCGCGCGTGCCGCTTTCGAAATCGTCGGAGGAATAGGTGCCCATGAAGGGCATTTCGAGATGGGTGTGCGGATCGATGCCGCCCGGCATGACGTAACAGCCGGTCGCATCCAGCGTCTCGTCGCCCGAGAGGTTCGGCCCGATCTCGATGATCTTGCCGCCGTCGATTTTCACGTCAGCCTTGTAAGTGAGGTCGGCAGTGACGATGGTGCCGTTTTTGATGACTGTGGTCATGATTATTCCCCGTTCTTGTCTGCACATTTGGCTGGCGAATAGAAGCCGGGCAGTTCTGAGCTGACCTCGATCCGGCCCTGCAAGGCCGCTAGAATCGTTTCGAGTACTGAGCGGCGTTCGCGCGAGATTTCCCGATTCCAGAAGCGCAGGACGGAATAGCCATTCACATTGAGCCATTCGGTTCGGCGTTGATCGGAGGCGCTATCGGCATGCTGGAAGCCGTCGACTTCGACGATCAATTGTTTTTCACGACAGAGGAAATCGACTATAAATGGGCCGAGGGGAACTTGCCTCGCAAACTTATAGCCGTTCAAGCGGCGGGCGCGCAGGTCGCTCCAGAGGTGGTATTCCTCTTCAGTTTCGTTGCGGCGAAGAGTTCTCGCCTGGTCGGTCTTGTTGGTGCGATGCTTCCGGATATCCTGCTTGATAATTTTCGTTGCGCCCGGAGCCCCCTCATCCGCCCTTCGGGCACCTTCTCCCCGAGGGGAGAAGGGGGAGACCGCGACGTCTACCGATCCCTTCTCCCCAGCGGGGAGAAGGTGGCCCGAAGGGTCGGATGAGGGGGCTCCGGGCGCTACATAAGCCATCACACCACGATCTCCGCCGTCTCCACCACCGCATGGAACAACACATCGGCTCCGGCCGTCGCCCATTCCTTGGAGATTTCCTCCGCCTCGTTGTGCGAGAGCCCGCCGACGCAGGGGCACATGACCATCGTCGCAGGGGCCACCTTGGCGGCCCAGCAGGCGTCGTGGCCGGCGCCGGAGATGATGTTCATGTGGCTATAGCCGAGCCGCTCGGCGGCTTCGCGCACCGACGTGACCAGTTTCGGATCGAAGGTGATCGGCTCGAAGTGGCCGATCGCTTCGATGGAACAGCCGACACCGAGCGCATCGGTGATCTCAGGCGCCTTCGCCTCGATCTTTGCCCGCATGCGATCAAGCTTCTCCTTGTCAGGCGAGCGGATGTCGACGGTGAAGACCACTTTGCCGGGCAGCACGTTGCGCGAATTCGGCGAGAAGAATACCTGTCCAACGCCGCCGACGGCGCCTGGCTGTTCGCCCATCGCCACGTCCTGGACCATTTCCAGAATGCGGGCCATGGCGAGACCGGCATTGACGCGCAGGTTCATCGGTGTCGAACCGGTATGGGCTTCCTTGCCGGTCAGCGTGAATTCCAGCCACCAGAGGCCCTGGCAATGGGTGACGACGCCGATCTGCTTTTCCTCGGCTTCGAGAATCGGCCCCTGCTCGATGTGATATTCGAAATAGGCGTGCATCTTGCGGGCGCCCACTTCTTCATCGCCGACCCAGCCGATGCGCTTCAGTTCGTCGCCGAACAGATTGCCGTCGGGGTCCCTGCGGTTATAGGCAAAGTCCAGGCTGTGCACCCCGGCGAAAACGCCTGACGCCAGCATGGCAGGGGCAAAACGCGCGCCTTCCTCATTCGTCCAGTTGGTAACGACGATCGGATGTTTGGTCTTGATGCCGAGATCGTTCATGGTGCGGACGACTTCGAGGGCCGCAAGTACGCCGAGCACACCGTCATATTTGCCGCCGGTCGGCTGGGTGTCGAGATGCGAACCGACATAGACGGGCAGGGCATCGGGATCGGTGCCCGGGCGGGTGGCGAACATCGTGCCCATGCGGTCGATACCCATGGTCAAACCGGCATCGTCACACCATTTTTTGAAAAGGCTGCGGCCCTGCGCATCGGCATCCGTCAGCGTCTGGCGATTGTTGCCGCCAGCGATGCCGGGGCCGATCTTCGCCATGTCCATGAGACTGTCCCAGAGACGGTCGCCATTGACGCGCATGTTCTCGCCTGGTGCTGCCACCATTCTTTATGCCCTCACCTGTTTGCGGCAGTCATGCAAAGAGGCATGCCCGCCTGTTCCCGTGGTCCTTTCCTGCGCCCCCTTATTGGTTTTGTCGAGCGCCGGAAAATCGCCAGTTGCCTTTGTTTTGCATCTGACGGATAATTTGACCGATTGGTAAACATTACAACTTCCACCGCCGGGCTCAAGACGAAAATCACGAAAATTGCTGATAAAAATGCGGGCAGTTGCTCAAGGACGCGGCGAGGGTCGTCCCCAACCCAAATTTGAGCGAAGAAGTTGAATTTCAAGGGGAAACGACAGCCTGTGACCATACCGAGAGCAGCGAAAACCCTGAGGCGGACGCGAATCCAGGAGGAGAAGGAAGAGCAGATCCTGGAAGCGGCGCTCGACGTGTTTTCGGCAAGCGGCTTCCGCGGCTCGACCATCGACCAGATCGCCGAAGTGGCCGGCATGTCGAAACCCAACCTGCTCTATTACTTCCGCACCAAGGAAGCCATGCACCGGGCGCTGATCGACCGGGTGCTCTACACCTGGCTGGAGCCGTTACGGGCCTTCGACGCCGAGGGCAATCCCGAAGCGGAAATCCGTAGCTACATCCGTCGCAAGCTGGAAATGGCGCGCGACTTTCCGCGCGAAAGCCGGCTCTTCGCCAATGAGGTGCTGCAGGGCGCGCCGCATATCGAGGACGAGCTGAAGGGGCCGCTGAAGGAGTTGGTCGATGAGAAAGCCGAGGTCATCCGCGCCTGGGCGAAAGCCGGCAAGATCGTCAAATGCGATCCCTACCACCTGATCTTCTCCATCTGGTCGACGACGCAACATTACGCCGATTTCGACGTCCAGGTGCGTGCCGTGCTGGGGCAGGAACATTCCGGCGAAGGGCGTTTCGAGGATGCGGCGCGGTTTCTGGAACAGCTCTTCATCGGCGGGCTGCGACCGGATCCCCTTGGCGGCTGAGAGTTTTACCCTCTCCTCGGAAGCGGCACCCGGGCAAGAATATCCGTCACGCCTTCCATCGTATAAGGCTTCTGTAGCACAGGCGCGTCCGAGTGGCTGTTTGCCTGGGCGATGCCTTCCCCATACCCCGTGGCAAAAACGAAGGGCACGCCATCGGCTGCCAGCCGGTCGGCAATCCCGAAACTCGTCTCATCGCCAAGATTGACATCGAGAAGCGCCAGATCGAAGGACTGGCCGGCGAGAATTTCCATCGCCTCAGTGACACTTGGTGCCGTTGCTACGTCGGCGCCCAGGCGGCGCAGGATGTCTTCGCCATCCATGGCGATGATCAGATTATTTTCCACCAGTAGCACGTTCAGGCCGGAGAGCGGCTGATCGTCGGGAATCGTCTTGCGTCCGGTCGCTCCGACCGGAAGCGGATTTGACCGTTCGCTCGTCGGGCCGACGACATGTCGCGCCGGAATAGAGAAATCGGCCTCGAGCCCATCCTCGACGTAGCGGACCTCCGCCTTGCCGCCAAGGTCATAGGGGATCGAGCGGCGGATGATGGTCGAACCGAAGCCATGACGTTTGGGTTCGACGACGGGCGGGCCATCCTTTTCGCGCCAGCCAATGCGCAGATTACCCTCGTCGTCGCGATGCCAGCGGAGTTGGACCGTGCCGCTGCCGGTACCGGAAAGGCTGCCATATTTGGCGCTGTTGGTCATCAGCTCATGGAAGACAAGGGCGGCGGTGGAAAAAGCCTGCGGTTCCAGCAGCACGTCCTCGCCGCCCATCTGAATGCGTTGCGCATTTTTCCCCAGATAGGCGGCGGTCTCTGCCAGCAGCAATTGCCGGAGCGAAGCGGGCGCCCAATGATCGCGGGTGATCTGGTCATGGGCGCGGGCGAGCGACTGGATGCGGCCCTCGAGCTGGCGAATGTAATCGCCAAGGCTGACCGACGTTGCCTGCGACTGCCGAATGATGCCGGTGATGAGGCTCAATATGTTGCGGACGCGGTGGTTCAGCTCGGCGATCAGCAATTCCTGACGCTCGTTTGCCGTCTGGCGCGCCATGCTGACCTCGTCGGTGAGGCGCAACACCACCTCGATCAATGTGACGCGGATGGTTTCGGCGACACGGCGCTCTGCTTCCGTGAAGGGGAGGGAGCGGCCACGCACCAGTTCCGACCAGGCCTCGAAACTCTTGCGCGGTGTCAGCCGCGGGCCATTGGGCCCGTATTCCACCGGCTTGTGCGGGTCGCCGCCCCAGCGAACGGTGCGCACCAATTCCTGACGGAAAAGCACGACATAATCGCGCGGCGATCGTGAGATCGGGATGGCGAGCATGCCTGCCACCGCATCGTCGACCTCAAGATCCGGATAGGTTTCCGCGAGCCTGTCCACGGCGTAGATGCGGCCGGCGGCGTTGCGGTTGAGGTGTCGGACGAGGGCTGCGAAACTTCTCTCATCCGGCCCGATGCCGGCAAGTGCCAGCCGGCCGTTGATCCAGACGCCGATCCCGTCGGCAGGAATGGCGTCGGCGAGCGCCTCGATCAGCCAAGCCGGATCGTCGAGCAGGCTGGCATTGTCTGCGACGGAGGTGAGGAGCCGGTCGGCGATGCGGCGCGCCTTTGTCTCGTAATCGAGAGCCAGTCGCCGTTCGCGGCTTTCAAGGCGCGAGGCAAACATCTGGCCGAAGAGTTCGGCGGTGGAGCGGCTTTGGGCCGAAGGCAGACGTGGACCGTAGTGATGGCAGGCAAATAGCCCCCAAAGCTTCCCGTCGACGACGATCGATATGGAAAGCGAGGCGCCAACGCCCATATTTTTCAGATATTCGATATGGATCGGCGAGACTGAACGCAAGACCGACATGGAGAGGTCGAGCGGCTGGCCGTGCTCGTCGAGCGGCGGCAGGATCGGGACCGCGATGGCGTCGACATCGGCAATGATGCGGAACAGGTTGCGCAGATAAAGCGCGCGCGCCTGTATCGGAATGTCGGAAGCCGGATAGTGCAGCCCGAGGAACGATCCGATGCCTGCCCGGGCGGCTTCCGCCACCACTTCGCCGGAACCGCTTTCGTCGAAACGGTAGACCATGACCCGATCGAAGCCGGTGAGCGCCCGCGCCTGTCTTGCGCCTTCGCGGAAGAAAGCTTCCAGTGTTTCCGTGTGATCGAGGCGGGACATCATGCTGCGCATGGAGAGCGACGCAGCGTCGTGCCGGTCTTCCTGGCAGCGCTCGCCTTCGATGATGACCTGACCTTCGTTCAGATGCACGGCAAGGTCGAACCTGTTTTGATCGGGCGTCAGAGCAATGCCGAAAATACGCTCGACGACGTCGGAACCGCGCAGCGTGGTAAGTTTGTTGCGGATTGCGTGGAGTGCTTCGGGGCTGATCAGAGAGATAACGGGACGGCCGAGCGCATTGGCCTCTGTCACTCCGAGAAACTCCGCCAGATTTGCGGAGGCGCGGATGACAATCCAGTCTGAGGATACCGCCAAGAGAAAGCCGAAGGGCTGGACCGAGCCGAGCTGGTGGATCGGCTCACGGTCGCAATTGGTGAGATCGACGGGTTCGTGCGTGCCGCTCATGGGACGGCTTCCAGTTCGACTTGCCCCGCTTTGAGGAAGAGATCGAAGACATCGCGGGCTGCGGCGACAGCAGCACCGGGATCGTCCACCTTGCTCGCGTCAAGACGATCCATGAAAAGCCGCATGGCGCCCTTCGGCCCTTGCGGGCTCAAGTAGCTGCTGGGCAAGTGGTCAGGCACGGCCTTGGCGAGCAGCGCGCCGCCGAGCTTGGAGCCCTCAAGGACATAGGCGGCACCCCAGACTGCCGCTTCGCAGCGCAATGCCGGTCGCGGAAGCGGTACGGGCAATCGATCATCGAGTTCCCTTATATCGGCGGCCAGCAGATGCGCGCGTCTTCGTTCCGGCCAGTCCGGCAGCAGGCTGTTGATTCCGGCTTCCTCAAGCGCATGTTCGACTGATGGTACGACCCGGGCATGCGCGCGCAGGAACGCTTTGTAATCCTGGGTGCGTGAGAGGTTGAAACTGCCGAAGAGGGTGTCGACCGCGGCGTGGCAATCTGCAGTTTGTGCGCGGAGGGCGCTGCGAAGTGACATGCTGACGTTTTTCCGAGTGATATGGCCGCCGCCCAAAAGGGACGACGAACTAGCGGATATACTGCGGCATCGCGTTATTTCCAGAGAAACGCCTAGGAATAACATGGGTTTCTCGCCGCTCGCAGACGCGCGGCGAGCGCTTCAGCCCATCATTGCCGGCAGCCCCGCGGCGAGCGTATCAATCGCGAGCCGCACCTTCGGCAGCATCACCGGGGAGCGCAGCCAAACGGCATGGGCATCGAAGACATTGGCCGGTTCATGCTTCAACACCTGAATGAGCCGGCCCGCCAGCACCTCCTCGCGGACCAGCCAGCAGGGCAGCCAGGCAAGACCGCGCCCGGCGACGGCCGCATCGGAAATCGAAGCGAGGTCGTCGAGCCGCAGTCGCGCCTTTGGCGCCAGCCGCCGCCCGGGATCGGCTGCAGTCGGAAAGATCCAACCCTTGTCATCGTCGCCCCGCCTGTAGACGATGCCCTCATGCTGGGGAATATCGAAGACTGTCTGCGGTGCGCCATGTTTTTCCAGATAGGCGGGCGATGCGCAGACGGTCATGCGCTGGCGGGCGATCGCCCGGGCCATCAGATCCGGATTGTCCTTCAGCGGTCCGTTGCGGATGACAAGATCGAAGCCGTCCTCGAGCAGGTCGACGATGCGGTCGTTGAAGGAAAGGTCGAGTTCGAGGTTCGGGTGTTCATCGAGCAGGCGTGCGAGAATCGGCGCGATGCAATGGCGGCCGAAGAGCACGGGCATCGAGATGCGCAATCGGCCGCGCACATCGCGCCGGCCGGATTCCAACATGGCTTCGCCCAGGCGGATTTCCTCGACCGCCCGCAGGCAGCGCTCGTAGAAGAAGCGGCCTTCCTCGGTCAGGCTCTGCATGCGCGTCGTACGGTTGAAAAGCCGCACGCCGAGACGCTGCTCCAGCCGTGCGATGGTCTTGCCGACGGCCGAGCGCGTGAGGTGGAGCCGCTCGGCAGCAGCCGAAAAGCCACCGGCCTCGACGGCTTCGACAAAGATCGAGATACCCTTCAACTGTTCCATTTGTTTCCTTTTTGGAACCATTCTGGAGAGTTAATATCGCAACTGGTGCGAAATATTCAACGATATGGTTTCGGCTCCCTGCAATGGACAAGGAGCAAGACAATGCAGACAACACGGCAATGGCAGATCGACACGATCGGACCGGAGCGCCAGGTGACGATCGGCGAGCGGAGGCTCGAGCCGATTTCGGGAAACAAAGTTCTGGTCCGGACGGAAGCCGTCTCGCTCAATTTCCGCGACCGGCTGGTGCTGGAGAGCGGCATGGGGTTGCCGCTGCAATTTCCCTTCGTACCAGCTTCCGATATGGCGGGGGTCGTCGAGGCGGTCGGACCCGAAGTCAGCCGTTTCAAGCCGGGCGACCGGGTCATTTCGACGTTTTCGCCCGACTGGATCGACGGACGCGGGTTGGGCGATGCGCGCACGCCACCCTACAAGACACGCGGCGGCTTCTATCCCGGCGTACTCTCGCAATATACCGTGCTTTCCGAGGAGTGGTATTCACACGCGCCTGACACGCTCGATGCGGCGCAGGCGAGCACCTTGCCCTGCGCCGGGCTGACTGCCTGGTTCGCACTGATCGAACGCGGCGGTCTGAAGGCCGGCGACAAGGTGCTGGTGCAAGGCACCGGCGGCGTGGCGCTCTTCGGTCTGCAGATCGCCAAGGTGCATGGTGCGGAGGTCTTCATCACATCAGGCAGCGCCGAGAAGCTCGGGCGCGCCGCTGCCCTCGGCGCCGATCACGTGATCAACCGCCATGAGGGCGACTGGGTCGAACAACTCTATCAATTGACCGGCGGCTATGGCGCCGATCACGTGCTTGAGATCGTCGGCGGCCCGCATCTCGGCCAGGCGCTGAAGGCGGTGGCGATCAATGGCCGCATTTCCGTTATCGGCGTGTTCGAGGGGCTCGAGGTTTCCGGCCCGGCCGGCCCGCTGTTGCTCAAGGCGCCTGTTGTGCAGGGCATTTCCGTCGGCCATCGCCGTGCGCTGGAAGACTTGGTGCGGGCAATCGACCAGACCGGGCTGAAGCCCGTGATCGACAAGCGCTATGCCTTCGACGAATTCCCTGAGGCGCTCGATCATCTCTATCGCGGGCCTTTCGGCAAGGTGGTCGTCGAGTTCTGACGGTCGCGATTTTCCCTTCTCCCTGCTGCATAAAATTATGCCGCAATTCAAAGTGCGACAGCGCCGCGCGTCTGAAAAGATGCGCGGCGCTGTCGGTGGAGAAGGGAGGCTGCTCAGGCGGCAGCGGGAACGCCCTCTTCGAAGGCGAAGCCTTCATCGGCCCAGCCGGTCATGCCGCCGATCATCAGTTTCACCGACAGGCCGAGGCGGGAGAGGCGAAGTGCGGCTTTATCTGCGCCGTTGCAATGCGGGCCGGCGCAATAGACGACGAAAAGCGTGTCGGAGGGCCAGGCCGACATGCGGTGCGCAGTCATCTTGCCATGCGGCAGGTTGAGGGCGCCGGGAACGTGGGACTGTGCAAAGAGCGTCGGCGAGCGCGCGTCGAGCAGAACGAAATCGACCTTGCCCGACGCAAAGGCGGCGTGGACATCGGAGCAATCGGTCTCGAAGGCAAGCTTGGCTCCAAAATGGGCGGCGGCGATTTCAGCGGCGGCGGCGGGGATTTCTGCGACAGGGCTTGGCATTGCGATTTCCTCTTGGGTTCGAATTGCCGCCTGGTATCGCCGATGCTAAAGCTTTGCGAAATTGGCCATCATGACTGACAGCGTAAAGATCATGCCAAACTCATCGCCACAGCAGACGAAAGGACCGCTGGTCGCAGCGCTTGCCTATGACGGGCTCTGCACCTTCGAATTCGGCATCGCCTACGAGGTCTTCGGCCTGCCGCGCCCGGAGATGGGTGAGGATTGGTATCGCTTCTCGGTCTGCGCCATCGAGCCGGGGCCGCTTCGCGCTGCGGGAGGGCTGACGGTCGCGGTCGACAAGGGCCTGGAGGTACTCGATGAGGCGGACCTGATCGTCGTGCCCGGCTGGCGGGCAATCGATGCGCCGGTACCGGCACCACTCGGCGCAGCGCTCAGGGCAGCGCATCAGCGCGGCGCGCGCATCATGTCGCTCTGCTCGGGTGTTGCGGTTCTTGCCGGATCGGGGCTGCTTGCCAACCGCAGGGCGACGACACATTGGCGCTATGTCGCCTCGATCGCCGCACGTTATCCCGACATCAGGCTTGATGCCGACGTTCTCTACATGGACGAAGGCAGCCTGCTGACGGCGGCGGGCAGTGCGGCCGGCATCGATCTTTGCCTGCATGTGGTGCGCGGCGATTTCGGTTCGGAGGCTGCAAACAGCGTAGCAAGACGGCTCGTCGTGCCGCCGCACCGCGAAGGCGGACAGGCGCAGTTCATTCACGCGCCGGTTCCCGAGGAGCGCGAGGGCATCCGCTTGGGGCCGCTGATCGAATGGATGCGCGAAAGCCTGTCCGAGGACCAGCCGATCAGCCTGCTTGCGAAAAGAGCCGGCATGAGCATGCGCACCTTCCAGCGGCGCTTCGAAGCGACAACGGGTGTCAGCGTCGGCGAATGGCTGCTCACGGAGCGGCTGCGGCATGCCCGCGATCTGCTGGAGAGGGAGCTTGCCGTTTCGCTCGACGATATCGCCGCCGCCAGCGGCTTTGGAACACTGGCGACGATGCGCCATCATTTCCGCAGGCGACTGGGGACGAGCCCCAATGCCTATCGGAAGTCATTCGGCGGTTAGAGCATCCCATGCTTGCATTTCTTTGCCACTTCACTTAAAGGGGCGCTCTCGATTGTTTCTGGAAAGGGAGCGCCACGATGACAAACATCTCAGTACGCCCCGAGAGGGTTTCGGCTTAACTCGGCCAACGGGCCGATGAATGCCGGTTGAACATCGCCATTTTGGCGATGAAAGACCACTCACATCCAGAGTTCATTATCATGGGCAATTCCATTGGGAGCGGAAGCTCTCCGATGACGTCGTCGGCACATCCGGCAGTCATCAAACATTTCTTTTCCGGTAGCGCCTGGATCGAAGGCGCCGCTTTAGACCAACTTGACGAAATGTCACGGCTGCCGGGTGTTTTGGAAATCGCCGCCTTTCCGGATCTGCACCCCGGAAAATATGGTGCGACCGGCGTGGCATTGTTGTCGTCCCAGCTGCACCCGCTGTTGATCGGTAACGATATCGGCTGCGGCATGTCGCTCTTCGGCCTGGACCTGCCTTTGCGCAAGCTGAAGGTCGACAAGGCGGCGGAACGGCTTCGCCGGCTTGAGGCGCAGGCGATCGGAGATGTCTCCGACCTGCTTGCGCAGGCGGATTTGCCCACCGATCTGGCACCTAACGCTCTGGGCACGATCGGTGGCGGCAATCATTTTTGCGAATTGCAGGCGGTGGAAGATCTTGCCGATGGTGGATCTGCTACCGGCATCGACGATCAGGGGCTCTATCTACTGGTTCACTCCGGTTCGCGGGCTCTTGGCGCCACTGTATTTTCGGAGACGGCGGCCGGTCATCCAAGGCTCGTTGACGGTCTCGACCCCGGTTCGGAGGCCGGTGCCGCTTGGCTTGCGCATCATGACAGGTGCGTAGCCTGGGCATCACTGAACCGTCAGCTGATCGCGGCGCGGGCTGCCGCGGCGCTTCGGGCCGATCTGCGCCTCATCACCGACGTGCCGCACAATCTCGTTCGCCCGTCCAATCGTGGTTTCGTGCACTACAAGGGCGCGGCGGCGGTTGGAGCCGGCGAACTCGCGCCGATTGCGGGATCTCGTGCAAGCCTCAGCCATCTGGTCCTTGCGACCTCAGGCGTTGTCCGCTCGCTGGGCGGCATCTCTCACGGGGCCGGTCGCAAATACGACCGCGCCACCATGCACGGGCGTGTCGGCCGCAATCGGTCCGAACGAGAACAACTGCTGCGCAATTCCTGGGGCGGTATCGCCATCTGCGACGATCGCTCCCTTGTCGTCGAGGAGGCGGCCTCCGCATACAAGGATGCTGAGCAGGTGGTGACTGATCTGGAAAACGAGAGCCTTGTCGTCAGGCACGCCAGCTTGCGGCCACTTGTCACCTTCAAGAAGGCCGTTGACGAAGCGGAGGTCGAGCAGCGCCGGCGAAAACCTGAATATCGCAGGGAGGGAGGGCGTGGCCATGAGCGCTATTGATCTTCTCATTACCTCAGGCAACGGTCCGGCGGAATGCCGCATGGCGCTCACTGCGCTTCTCGGCATAATCGAGCGGGAGGCTATCCGGTTTGATTGCTCTTTCGAGACCAGCCTTGGCCCGACGCCGGATCAACACGGTGCGAAGTCGGCGATCGTCAGCTTGGACGGTTCCGAGGCGGAGCGGATCGCCAGTGACTATTGCGGTACGATCCGGTTCACCTTCAAGAGCCCGATACGTTCGGGCCACAAACGGCAGAACTGGTACGTGGCTGTTCAGCGTATCGATTCACAACCAGATGGTGGCGAGGTGACGATCAATCCGGCGGACCTGCGTTTCGAGACGCTGAGAGCGGGCGGACCGGGTGGACAGCACCAGAATACGACTGATAGCGCGGTTCGCGTTCTGCATCGGCCGACCGGTCTCGTTGTGACGGCGCGCGACGAGCGCTCCCAGCACCGCAACAAAGCCTTGGCGCTCCGGCGTCTTGAGGCGATGTTGCGCCATCTCGAAGTGGAGAAGCAAGAGGCGGCCAAATCCGGACGCTTCATCGCCAACCGAACCATCGAGAGAGGCAACGAAGTTAGGAGTTTCAAGCTGTAATCCGCAATCGTATGGACTGACCACAAATAGCAAACGGCGCCCTTCCGTGAAGGGCGCCGTTTTCACAAGTCACGACATGCCGCAGATCTCCGCGGCGTTGCAGATCCTTACTCCGCCGCCTGGCGCGCCATCGGGTTGTTCGGGTGCGTCGTCCAGTTGGCGTAGTTGGGGTCGACGACGCGGCCGGTGCGCTTATCGAGAGTGCCGGCGGGAAGCTGCTCCATGGTGATGCAGTTCTCGACCGGACAGACGCTGACGCAGAGATTGCAGCCGACGCACTCCTCGTCCATAACCTCGAAATGACGAGCGCCGTCGACGAAGTTGGTGATCGCCTGGTGCGAAGTATCCTCGCAGGCGATGTAGCAGCGGCCGCATTTGATGCAGGCGTCCTGGTCGATCTTCGCCTTGGCGATGTAGTTGAGGTTCAGATACTGCCAGTCGGTGACGTTGGGGACGGCGCGCCCGGTAATGTCGTCGAGGCTGCGGTGGCCTTTTTCGTCCATCCAGTCGGAGAGGCCAGTGATCATCTCCTGGACGATCTTGAAGCCGTAGGTCATCGCCGCCGTGCAGACCTGAACGTTGCCGGCCCCGAGTACGAGGAATTCGGCCGCGTCCCGCCAGGTGGTGATGCCGCCGATGCCCGAGATCGGCAGGCCGTAGGTTTCGGGATCACGGGCGATCTCGGCCACCATGTTGAGCGCGATCGGCTTTACCGCCGGGCCGCAATAACCACCATGGCTGCCCTTGCCGCCGACCGTCGGGTTGGGGGCGAAGTTGTCGAGATCGACGGAGACGATCGAATTGATCGTGTTGATCAGCGACACGGCATCGGTGCCGCCGGCCTTGGCGGCGCGGGCGGGACGGCGGACATCGGTGATGTTGGGCGTCAGCTTGGTGATGACGGGCATGCGGGTGTACTGCTTGCACCAGCGCACGACCATCTCGATATATTCCGGCACCTGGCCGACCGCCGACCCCATGCCGCGCTCGGACATGCCGTGCGGACAGCCGAAATTGAGCTCGATGCCGTCGGCGCCGGTCTCTTCGACCAAGGGTAGGATCGCCTTCCAGGCCTGCTCCTCGCAAGGCACCATGATCGAGGCGATCAGTGCCCGGTCCGGCCAGTTCATCTTCACCTGCTTCATTTCGCGAAGGTTGGTGTAGAGGTCGCGGTCGGTGATGAGCTCGATATTGTTCAGACCGAGCAGGCGGCGGTCGGCGCCCCAGATCGCGCCGTAGCGCGGGCCGTTGACGTTGACGACGGGCGGGCCTTCCTCGCCCAGCGTCTTCCAGACCACGCCGCCCCAGCCGGCCTTGAAGGCGCGCTCGACATTGTAGGCCTTGTCGGTCGGCGGCGCAGACGCCAGCCAGAACGGGTTCGGGGATTTGATGCCGACGAAATTATTGCGGAGATCAGCCATTGTTCATTCTCCCCTTCAAGCAACCGCGACAGCCTGAGCGGCTGCTGCGGACAGGGTGCGATGGATGGATTCAGCCGCGTCGCGACCGTGGGCGACGGCGGAAACCGTGAGATCTTCACCACCGAAGACGCAGTCGCCGCCCGCCCAGACGCGGTCGAGCGAGGTATGGCCGTCGCCATCCACGGCGATGCGGCCGGATTCCATGCGCAACGAACCGAGTCCAGAGGCGTCAAAGGTCTGACCGATCGCCTTGAAGATCTGGTCGGCGGCAATGACACCGGTCTCGCCGGTGCCGACCAGGCGGCCTTCGAGAATCCTCGTATATTCCACCTCGATGGCGGCGACTTTGCCGTCCTGTGACAGGATCGATTTCGGCGCCAGCCAGTGGCGGATGATGACACCCTTGGAGCTAGCCAGATCCTGCTCGAATTCGGAGGCGTTCATGTGTTCCTTGCCACGGCGGTAACAGATCGTCACCTCCTCGGCGCCGAGCAGCTTTGCCTGCACGGCAGCGTCGATCGCCGTCATGCCACCGCCAAGGACGACGACGCGGCGGCCGACAGCGATTTCGCTCTTGTGTTCGGCCTGACGGAGAGCCGCGATGAAATCGACGGCGTCGTCGACGCCTGCGAAGTTCTCGCCCTCGATGCGCAGCGCATTGACGCCGGCAAGGCCGATACCGAGGAAGACGCCATCGTATTGCGCTTCCAGATCGGAAAGCGAGAAATCGCGGCCGAGACGCTGCCCATGCCGGACCTCGATGCCGCCGATCGAGAGGACGTAGTCGACTTCCTTCTGGGCGAAGTCGTCGACGGTCTTGTAAGTGGCGATGCCGTATTCGTTGAGGCCGCCGGATTTTTCCCTGGCATCATAGATTGTGACGGAATGGCCCTTCACGGCCAGGCGATGGGCGGCGGCAAGGCCGGCTGGGCCTGCACCGACAACGGCGATCGTCTTTCCGGTCGGTTCGGCCCGGGCATAGAACTGCTTGCCGGCCTGCATGGCGGCATCGGTCGCATAACGCTGCAGGCGACCGATCTCGACGGGCCGCTCCTCGGCCGTGTTGCGCACACAGGCCTGTTCGCAGAGTTCTTCGGTGGGACAGACGCGGGCGCACATGCCGCCGAGGATGTTCTGGTCGAAGATCGTCTTTGCCGAGCCGATCGGATTGCCGGTCGAAATCTGGCGGATGAACAGCGGAATGTCGATCGAGGTGGGACAGGCCGTCATGCACGGCGCGTCATAACAGAAATAACAGCGGTCCGCGGCGACCAGCGCCTCGTGATTGTCGAGGCGCGGATGAAGATCGGAAAAATTAGCCTCATACTCGGCGGGCGAAAGCCGGCCGGCATGAATCCCAGTTTCCAGTCGTTCCATTGAAGTTCCCTCATTATTGGTAAACGGCCTGTGAGGGAAAGCGTAACTCAGGTTTAAAAATTTATCAAACGGTAAAATTTTGACGATTTTCTCTTGCCGTCACGCCAGTAATCCGCTGTTTTTGCTGGGAGAATTTATTCGGTCTGCATCGGTGAAACGGCTGAGCGCGCGCCGAGGGAAGGGCATCCGAAAAAAGATTCAAAAAAGTCGAATTTTTTTTGGATGGCAGGGAACCAAAGTTTGATGTCGTCGTTATTGCGATATCCGGATGGTGATCGCATCGACCCAACATGCGCGCCCCCAACCCACTATCCGGACGTACTCACGGTCCCCTCCCGGTGAGTGAAGACAGCCGGTGCGCCGCCCTCGCACCGGCTGTTTTTCGTTCTCGATTGTCTCCAGGGCTTTCACACTCGCTTGAAGATCTCGAATTCGGTTTCCGGAATGGTCAGACGATATTCAATGCGGCCGGGAACGAGGTTCAACTCCGCCTTGCCATTGACCGACGATGGCACGACACGCTCCAGCACGGTGCGGCCGAAGCTGTTGTCGCTGAATTCGTGGACCTCCGACTGATCGTGCAGAATTTCCGCCCAGGCGACTTCGATTGCCTTCCTGTCGTTGATCATGGCTTCGCGGCAATTCAGCGTGATGGAGGCGGCGCCGCCTGATATCGCGCCAAAGGAGGCGGAGTTGACGATGAGTTCGTGGAGGGCGAGCCCGAGATGCACGGCGGCATTCGGTGTCAGGTGGGCGTTGATGCCATAGATCGGCATGGAGCCGGCCGTCTCCGGCCAATAGGGGGCGAACTGCTTTTCGGCGAGTTCGAAGAGGTAGGCGCCGCGCCAGCTGGAATCCGTGATCAGGTCCTGCGAGTTGGAAAGTGATTGCAGCCGTCCGCGGAACTTGAGGAGGAAGCTGTCGAGAGAGAGCGTGTTGCGCGCCGTCTGCGTGGCAATGCCCTGGATGATGGCGAGAAGATTCTTCGAGCGGTGCGAGAGTTCGCGCAGCAGCGATTTCAGAACTTTTTCGCGATGCCGGCTTTCGGTGACTTCAGTCATGACGGACAGAAGTCCATGTACGCCGCGTTCGCCGGTGCGCTGGATCTTCAGTTCATACGTGCGCCTTTCGCCGTCGACGTCGATCTCAACTTCGGCATTGTTGGGGATGCCGGTTTCCAGCACCTTGTGTTTCAGCGCGGTCAGATATCGCCCATGGGCGTCGCCGAAAAGGGCGGCGTCGCTGCCGCCGGGCATAAAGAGCGCTGCGAAATGCGGCGGCAGATTTTCGGCGTAGAAGATCGACAGCCGGGCGTCTTGGCAGAGGATCGAAATCCCGGCGCTGCCGAGCGCGCGTTCCATCATTGCGGCTTTGCCCTCGAAGGTGAAAGGCATGCCGGACAATGGTTCAGTCGTATTCACGCGGCCGCCTTTCCTTGTGACATCTTGAACGTCGCTGAAGGGAGCGCCCTTACAGACACCGCCTGCCAACTCTAGAACAAAGCGCTGCAAAAAACCGTTAAAGCCACCGGAGCGTCCCGGTAGCACCGCAACGCCTGCTTTGGCGATTTGGTTCCGAAGGCCGGAAAATTGCGTCTCAGGCGGCTACTCTGGTCGATTCATTGAAGAAAAGCGCTTGGCTGATCAGTGCCTTGACCATGTCGGGATTGAAGGGCTTGGTGACAAGGAAAGTCGGTTCCGGGCGCTCGCCGGTCAGAAGCCGTTCCGGGAAAGCTGTGATGAAGATCACCGGCACGCTCGACGTCTTGAGGATGTCGTTGACTGCGTCGATACCGGAGCTGCCGTCGGCAAGCTGGATGTCGGCCAGCACCATGCTCGGCTTGGTCTTGTTGTAGAGCGCCACGGCCTCGGCATGCGTACGAGCAATGCCGGTGACGCGATGGCCGAGGCTCTCGACCATCTGCTCGATATCCATGGCGATCAGCGGTTCGTCCTCGATGATCATGATATCGGTTGCGACCTGACGGGAAATCTCCTGCGACGCCACGTCGAGCAGATGCATGACATCCTGTTCTTCGGTTTCCAGGATTTCGGCGATTTCAGCGACGCGGAAATTCTCTACGGAGGCGAGCAGGAAGGCCTGACGGGCGCGCGGCGAAACCTTGGCAAGGTTCAGCGTGGCGCGTTGCTCCCAGGCATAGGGCGAGGTCGGCTCTGGAATCTGGACTGCGGTGGAACCAAACAGTTGCGTGAACAGTTTGTAGAGTGCGACCCGGTCATTCGCCGTATCCGGGAAAATCGACAGATCGGCGATGATGGCTTCGAGAACGGCGGCGACGTAAGCGTCGCCCGAAGTCTGAGTGCCGGTAAGGGCGCGGGAATAGCGGCGCAGATAAGGAAGGTGCGGCGCAATCCGAGTAGAAAGTGTCATTCATGGCTCCTGCATACAGGCCGGCATTGGCTTCAATGAGCGGTTAACGCCGCCTTGGTAAAAAAGTTCCGGAATGGCAGGAACTTTTTTCGTCGCGCCGCATTATTCCAGCCGACGAAGAAAGGGCGTAGCGTTTTGACCCATGCAGCGGCAAATACCAGCGACATCGACAATCGAACGTTCGATGTCGATGGTTGAAATTGTGATTGATCCCATCCACGCCCCGCGAACAGACAACCGGCGAGAAGACGAATTGATGACTACACGCAAGAAAGAAGCAGCCGATCAGCGAAAGCTGGAGCTGCGGGCAAGCGACATCTTGGACCCGAACAATCAGATCGGCGTCAGGCTGAGGTCGCTTTATGCGGCCGCACAGGATGAGGCGATCCCCGATCGTTTTCTCGACCTTCTCGAAAAGCTCGACCATGCTGAAATGATGGCTTCTGCCAAGATGGCCGAATAGGATCGCCCGCATGGAAGATAAATCGCAACCCAGCTTCAAGCGGGAATTGCTGGCGGCACTCCCAAGTCTTCGCGCTTTCGCAATCTCGCTCATCGGGCGGCACGACCGTGCCGACGATCTCGTCCAGGACACCATCATGAAAGCCTGGGCCAAACAGGATCATTTCGAGATGGGCACCAATATGAAGGCCTGGCTCTTTACGATCCTGCGCAACGAACTCTACAGCCAGATGCGCAAGAGCGGCCGCGAAGTGCAGGACAGCGACGGGCTGTTCACTGAATCGATGGCGATGCACCCCTCGCAATATGGCGCTCTCGATCTGCAGGACTTCAAGAAGGCGCTCGACCAGCTGCCGCCGGATCAACGCGAGGCGATCATCCTCGTCGGCGCCTCGGGTTTTTCCTACGAGGAGGCGGCCGAAATCTGTGGCTGTGCCGTGGGCACCATCAAGAGCCGCGTCAACCGGGCCCGCCAGCGGCTGCAGGAGTTGCTGCAGATATCAGGCGAGGCTGATTTTGGCCCCGACGCCACCTCGGCGCCGCTAACGTCGAAGGCCTTCGCGTTCTGACAAGAGTTATATTTGGGAGGAAAGCCGGTCGCCCCCCGGGGCGCCGGCTTTTTTTGCGTTGAAGGGTGGGGAGAAGGACGGGCTCCACGGGATGGGACGGCCATTCGAGGCACTACCTCTCATCCTCATTCCTGTGCTTGTCACAGGAATCCAGTGCGCCCAAGTCCTTGGGCGCGAAGACTCTTTCCATTTGGTATTGGTTCACTCACGGCGCGGACGCGCCGTGGCTGGACTCCTGTGACGGGCACAGGAATGAGGGAGGATGGGCTGACCGTCCTTGCCTAATTTTTCATTGGCGCACGAGGAGGTGGTTGCGATGATCGCTGCCAGTACCGGCGTTCATGAGCGCTTGTCCACGAATTCTTAAACCGCAGACAACGTTGCATGGCCTATACCCACTCAAGATAAAACTCTCCCGAGGGGCTGGCAATCGGTCTTGAGAGCAGCTATCCCGCTCTGGCCTGCCCCAGACTCCTCCGGCCTGATGCTCAACGGCCGAAGCATGAGTGGACTTCGCGCGCCGCTCCGGACACCAGGAACTGAAGGCTGGAGAGATGGGATGAACCGTTAAAGCATCCATCCCATACCATTGAGTGGCCTTCTCCCTGGTTTTGGTGAAAGGGTTAGGGTGGGGCGGCCTGGTCCCAACCATCAATCGTCGCGCTTCGAGCCCACCAGATTGGCTGCGACGATTGCTGCCAGAACACCGGCGGTCAGGAGCGGCTGGGCGCGGATCAGGCCGAGCCCGACCGTTGCCAGCGATTCCACCGCAGCACGGCGTTCACGGGCGCGGCGTGCTTCCCGGGTGTTGATGATCGACATCGCGACCAGGGCGATGATGGCGATCAGCAGCGCGCAGGCGGCCAGGAAGAGGGCAGCCCCGACTGGGCCGTAGACGCCGGCGAGCCAGATGGCGCCGGCGGTGACGGCCAGCGCGTAGGCGGTGAGAAGGAAGAGCACGGCAAGCGCAATGAAGATGCTATTGCGCTTGGCGCGCGCAACGGTCCGGTGCACGCTTGCGCCCGTCAGCAGGCTGAGGATCGAAAACAGCATCGCGCTTCCTCAGCGCCGGGCGAGGAAGGCGATGGCAAGGCCGAAAGCAGCTGCGGCGCCGATGGTTGCCAGCGGATGCTTGCGTACGGTATCGCGCATTTCCGTCGCGCCGCGCTCATAGCCGTGCTGCAATTCGCGCAGCAGATCCTCGCTGCGGCCAAGCAGTTCTTCGTAGCCGGCGCCGGCCTGGCTGCGGATTTTCTCGCCTTGGTGGCGCGAGCTCTTGCCGACGAGGCGCGTCAGTTCCGCGAGTTCGTCGCGCAGCGCCTCGATCTGCTCCTCGATGCCGGATTCCAGATTGTGGAAGGTGCCGTTGCGGCGGCTGCGGGCGGACTGGAAGATAGAATAGCTCATGGCTGTCTCCATTGGCTGGGGCGCGCGCAAGCCCGCCTGTTTCGCACGAGGGTCACCACCGTCCGTTGCATGAATGATATCGCCCGGCATTGACCCAGATCATGCCAAAAACGTGCCGGACGATCAAAAGTTCCGCCGGAGCAGTGCTCAGGGGCGGGAAGCGGCACTGTGGGCGAGCACGAAGGGCGTACCGTCGGCCGGCACCTGGTTGATGCGCAGCGCGCAACCGAACACCGAGAGCATCGTTTCGTCCGTCAGCACCTCAACGATGCTGCCGGCGGCCGCGAGCCGGCCGGATTTCATCAGCACCATGCGGTCGGCAAAGAGCGCCGTCAGGTTGAGATCGTGCATGACGGCGATGACACCGCCGCCGCGTTCGCAGAAATTGCGCGCGAGCGTCATGATGGTCAACTGGTGGCTGATGTCGAGGCTCGAGACCGGTTCGTCGAGCAGTAGCCAGCAGGGCTTGCCGTCGACGACGGGCTCGGCGATCTGGCAGAGAACGCGGGCAAGCTGCACACGCTGCTGCTCGCCGCCGGAGAGCTCCTGATAGAAACGGCCTTCGAAGCCGGTCAAGTCGACGGAGGCTAGTGCTGCGGCGGCCGTCTGCTCGGCCTTGTCGGGATGCAGGTTGAGGCCTGATGTCAGGCCCATGCGGACGATCTCGCGCACGGTAAACGGAAAGGAGATGGTGCTCGCCTGCGGCAGCACACCACGAATGGCGGCAAGCTGCCAGGGTTTCAGCCCCTTCACCTCGTCGCCGCCGATGCGCACCGAGCCGCCATAGGCAAGTTCGCCGGAGATGGCTTTCATCGTCGTCGTCTTGCCGGAGCCGTTCGGCCCGGCAATCGCCGTCAGTTCGCCGGCCTTTGCCGTGAAGGCGACGTCGCTGATGATGGTCTTGCCGGAAAGGCGCACGGAGACGCCGGAAACTTCGATCATCTAAATGTCACTCACGGGGGTCACTCACCGGGGGCGCTCACAGAGCAAGGCGCGAACGCTGCCTCAGCAGGATCCACAGGAAGAATGGGCCGCCGACCGCCGCGGTGATGATGCCGATCGGCAGCTCGGCCGGGGCGACCAGGGTGCGCGCCAGGACATCCGCGAAGATCAGCAGAGAGCCGCCGAGCAGAGCTGCGGCCGGCAGCAGGAAACGGTGGTCGGGGCCGATCGCCATACGCAGGATATGCGGCACGACGATCCCGACGAAACCGATACCGCCGCTGACGGCGACGGACGCGCCGGTCGCCGCGGCGACGCCGACGATCGCGACATTCTTCAGCCGCTGCACCGGCACGCCCATATGAAAGGCGGCCGCCTCGCCGAGCGT
Organism: Rhizobium sp. PRIMUS64; assembly: GCF_023006465.1. Classification (NCBI taxonomy): domain Bacteria; kingdom Pseudomonadati; phylum Pseudomonadota; class Alphaproteobacteria; order Hyphomicrobiales; family Rhizobiaceae; genus Rhizobium; species Rhizobium sp. PRIMUS64. The sequence continues at coordinate 72,858 of NZ_JALBGX010000018.1, forward strand.
GATGGCATTGAGGCCGCGGGCCATGAAGGGCAGGGCGGTGAAGGACAACAGGATGATCGGGCTGGCGGCAGCGATCTTCGTCCATGTGGCGCCGGCAAGCGAGCCCATGCTCCAGAAGGTCAAGTCGCGCAGCTGCTGGTCGTTGGCCATGTAGATCAGCAAGCCTGTTATGGCGAGGGCGAGCGCACCGAGCGCGATGCCGGCAAGCAGCATTGTCGCCACCGAGGTCTGGCCATGACGGGTGGCGATCCTGTAGAGCAGCAGCGTCGTGACGAGGCCGCCGCCGAAGGCGGCCGCCGGCAGAGCGTAGATGCCGAGAAGCGCCTGGAGCGGAGCTGCAAGGCCGCTGCCGAGCACGATCATCGCCACCGCGCCGAGGCTTGCGCCGGAGGAGACGCCGACCAGGCCGGGATCGGCCAGCGGATTGCGGAACAGGCCCTGCATCACCGTGCCGGAGACGGCCAGCGAGGCGCCGATCAGGAAGCCAAGGATCGCCCTGGGCAGGCGGATATCGACGATAATGATCCGGTCACGCGTGCTGAGCGCCGTCTCAGAGCCGGCCATGTTGCTGATGACGTCGAGGATCGAGGCATCCGAGGCGCCTGTCGTCACCGAAAACAGCATCGAAAAGACCGAGCCGGCGACGAGCAGCGCGATCGCCAGCAAGGCGAGCCGCGTCCTGTCGCCCGCCTGCCTGATTTCGCCGATGTCCGCCATCGGGAATGGTCGCCTTCGTTCCGCCATGGCTTGCGGCAGGGCCATGATCAGCCCCCGTAGATCGCCGAGTTGAGCTCACGTGCGGCGGCTGCGGTGCGCGGGCCGAAGCCGAGCAGGTAGACGCCGTCCATTCGGATGATCGCTTTTTTCTCGCCAGCCGGCGTCAGCGCGATCGCCGGCTGAGCCAGCAAGTCCTCGTTCTTGGTGCCGGCGCCATCGCCGCGGTTCATCATCAGGATGATGTCGGGCTTGGCTTCGATGATCGCCTCGTCCGTCAGCGGCTTATAGCCCGGGAATGCGCCGACGGCGTTGATGGCGCCGGCGAGCTTGACGATCCCATCGGCGGCTGTGCCGGTGCCCGATGCCATGATCCGGCCGTTCTGGGCGCTGAGGATGAAGAGAACGCGCTTGCGCTCGGCCTCTGGGCGATTTTCCGCATCGGCGATCGCCGCGTCGAGATCGGCCGCGACCTTTTCTTCAAGTGCCTTCGCCTTGTCGGCCACGCCAAGCAGCGTGCCGACACGGTCGATCTTGGCGATGATACCGTCGCGGGTAAAGGCGCTCGGCACGGTTTCGAAGGGCACGCTGGCATTCTTCAGCACGGTCAGCGCCTCCTGCGGGCCTGAACCGTCGACGGCGATGATCGCCGTCGGGTTCATGGCGAGGATGCCTTCCGGCGAGAGCGCGCGCATGTAGCCGACGTTGGGCAGCTTCAATGCCGCCTCCGGATACATGCTCGTCGTGTCGCGGGCAATCAGCCGGCTTTCTTCGCCGAGCGCATAGACGATCTCGGTGATGTCGCCACCGACCGAAACCAGGCGCGAGGTGTCGAGCTTCTTTTCCTCAGCATGGGCGGCGCGGACGAAGGCGAAGCCTTCGATTGGCTGTGCCGTCGGGACCAACGGCAGCGCCATGACGGCCGCCGTCAGGGCCAGTTCCCAAGGGCTGATCCGGCGCAGATTGTTACGCATCGTCATCGTTGCGATCCTTATGCGGCCACGCTTGCTGCCCGCGGCAGGTTTTCCATGATCTCGCGCCATGCGGCGCGTTCGTCGGAACCTTCCTGCCGCTTGCCGAAGAACTGGATGATCATCTCGCCTTCTGCGTTGTAAGCCTCCAGCGAGGTGACGTGGCCGTCCGTGGTCGGCTTGCGCACGGCCCAGGTCTCGGCGATGTGATCCTGGCGCAGATGCAGGTGGAAAGTCGGGTCCATGATATTGATCCACGGTCCCATCGACTGCACGTTGAAGATCGGGCCGGAATGGATCTGGACGATGCCGTCATTGGCGACAAAGCACATGATCGGCAGGCCAGATTTCACAGAGGCATGCATCATCTCTGCCGTTGCGCTGTTGTCGAGCCTCCAGGCATAGTCGTCGCCGACAGTGCGCACCGCCGCCTGGCGGCCGATCTTCAGGCGCTTCAGCATGCCGAAGAACTGATGCGTATCGGTGAGCTTGCTCCAGTTGTCGCGCAGTTCGTCGCGGCTGAGGTCGGCAGTATCATCGGCGGCGTTCGAGGTTTCAGCCTCGACAAATTCCTGCGATTGGTCTTCCAGCTTCAACTCGGCGACGATCGCGTGATAGGCCTCGACATTCGAGCTCGGGCGCAGGTGCACCTTGTGCACGGCGTTGCCTGTTTTGTCGAAATATTGCAGGCTGAGGCGCTCCTGGTCGCCATCCTTCTTGGATACGGCGAAACCATGCTCCCAGCGGCTCGGGAAGATGCGCAGGTCGATATTCTCGCCGAGAACGATCGCGGCCTGCGCACCGCTCTTGATGTTTTCGAAGACACCGATCTTCTCGTGCACGGCACTTTCGTTGCGCGACAGCGCCATCACTTCGCCGAGGCCGGCCACGCGTTCGAGAAGCTTCAGTGCGCTGCCATCGATGCGGGTCACGCTGATGCCGGTTTCGGCGGCGACGAGGGCTGCCTCGGAAATCTTCAGCTGCGCGGCGATATCGCGCTCGCGCATTTTCGGATTCTCGGCGCGAAACGCACGGATTTCGGCTGGCGCCGGTCTTGTCTGTTCGGTCATGTCCTACCCTACTTATTGAGAATGAGCTTGCCCTGACGGGTGATCTTCAGGCGATAGACCAAGCCGTCGTGTCTAATCATGATCTCGTTCGTGCCGCGGAAGAGATCCGCGCTTTCGACGATCCGGTGCTGCGCCGCAGGCTCGCTCTCCAGCGGCACGTGCTTAAAGTTATCTGGCTTTTCAACCATCATTTCAGTTGGCAATTCCGTGAGACCGGTGATCAGGGTCCCCGGTTGTGATGACAATTATCTTGACTTTCTTACTCATAGTTTTTTAAAGACGCAATAGGAGACTAATACAGTCAAGTTTTTGAGATTGCTGATATGAAGCCGCCTGGCGGCGGTTCGCGACAACGGCGGAGAAGATGATGACGGTTAGGTTTGCGGCTGTTGCAGCCGGCATGGTGATGGCGGTTTCAAGCGTATGCCAGGCGCAGGATGCGGCAACCGCCAAACTGGATGTCGAACTCAACGCTTTGGCGCCGTCGCAAAAGGGCTGCATGATGACCTTCGTCGCCGAGAACAATCTTCAGGCGCCGATCAACAAGATCTCCTTCGAGCTCGCTTTCTTCAACGACAAGAATGCCGTCGACCGCATCACCGTGCTCGACTTCCGCGATCTGCCGCAGGGCAAGAAGCGCGTGCGCCAGTTCGATATGCCGAATGTGAAGTGCGAAACGGTCACGCGCATCATCATCAACGACACGCCGGTCTGCGACGGCCCGGCGACGGGCGAATGCATGAAGGGTCTCGTCACCCGTTCACAGATTTCCGTTCCCTTCGAGGGCTAAGAATACGCCGGGAATGAATCCCGGCGGGCATGGTCAGACTGTCCGAGGCATACAAATGGCAATTTCAGCGAAGTCCAGATCGAGACAGGTGCTCATCGCGGAGCCGGACGCTGACGGCAGTCTGAACGACAATAACATGCATCCCGGCCACGAGCTTTCCGACCTGCGCAATGTGCAGCGGCAGCCGGCTGGCGAGGCGGTGGTCCACTATGCGCGTTTCGCGCAGATACCCTCCTTTCCCGATCATCCGGAAGCCGAGCCGATAGCCTCCGTTCCTGCGCCGCCGATGGATGCGGCGGTGGAAAAGCAGGAGGACGAGAAAGCGCCGGTGCGGCGACGGATGGCGCTGACTTGTATTGGTTCGTTCTTTTTTCATGCAGGTCTGGTGGTTGCTCTTAGCGTGTTCATGCCGACGCCGCCGAACGAAGCGATTGAAGATGCTGGTGAGGCTGTCAGCGTCGTCGTGTATGGCGACTCTGACGTTGACCAGACATCGGCCGGCGATCCAGAGTTGGAGCGCCAGCCCGAGCAAGTTGCCTCTGAGGAGGTTGAGCCGGATACAGTTCAATCGGAGGAGGCCACCGAACTAGATGCCACGACCGTGCCGCCGGAGCAGGCCCAGCCGGTCGAAACTGAAACGATGGAGACCGTTCAGTCGGTGCAGGAAGTTACGCGGGTTTCCCCTGAGGCCGTTGTTGCCGCCGAGCCAGAGGTGCTTGTCTCCGAGAGCCCTGCAGAATCTTTCGTCGCTCAGCCGATGGCAACGGCTGTGCCCGAACAGCCCACGCCTGATATCGCGCAGGCAACAGTACCGGAAGAAGTAGTGCCAACGGCTGTCCAGCCCACCGCAGTTCCGCCGGAAGAAGTAAAGCCTGTCGAGACTGTCGAAGTCTCGCCGGAACCTGAAGACAAGCCGGTGCCAAAACCGAAGCCGAAGGCTGAAAAACCGAAACCGGTTGAAAAGAAGCAGTCTCAGAAGAGGGCCAAGCCTGCTGGTGGGGAAGAGGGCTCAGATCGTGAGGACTCGACGAGAGGCGTGGTCAACGGCCAGCACGGGCCGCAAACTGACGGCACGTCAACCACGACAGGCGGAACTGATGGTATGGGAAGTGCTGCCGTAGCCAACTACCCTGGTAAGATACAGAAGCGGATCCGTCGCGCTGTTCGCGTGCCTGATGAATACAAAAACAAGAGCGGCGGTATGACGGTAAGGATTCAATTGACGATTAACGGAACAGGCAGGGTAGCGTCGGTTTCTGTTGCTCGCAGTTCGGGTATTGCAGAGTTGGATAAAGCTGTTCTGGATGGTGTGCGGCGCGCGGCGCCGTTTCCGCCGCTGCCCTCGGGGTGGGGTAAGCCTAGCTGGACTTTCGCCCAGGAAGTTCAGGTCACTAGATAATATGATAAAAATAATCAACTTTATACTTTACTCTAAAAATCAAGTTTAATAAGGTCCGCTCGCACACGCAGGAATCGTGTGACGATCAACGAGCGAACGGGTGGTATATGGCTCGCAAGGGCAAGAAGGGTTCGAACCGGGAGGTCCGCGACAGCGCGGGCGAGGACGCCGGTCAGGCATCCCTTGGGCGATCCAAACTGGATGGCCGCAGTTTCCTCTATGTCGGCGGCCGTGACTGCCAGGTGGCGCATCTTCGCCAGATCTGCAGCAATTTCGGCGCCGAGCTCATTCATCACGACGGCGGCTTACGCGAAGCGGTTTCGCGCATCGATACCGTCCTTCCCTCGGTCGACTGCGTGTTCTGCCCGATCGACTGTATCAGCCACGATGCCTGCTTGCGCGTGAAGACCGGCTGCAAGAAGTTCGGCAAGGCCTTCATCCCGCTTCGCAACGGCAGCAAGTCCAGCCTGGAGCGTGCGCTGCAGACGATGAACGAACGAGACAATTCCCGATGAACGACCAGCGCCCCGGCGGCTTCACCATGATCGGCCTGCACAAGCTTGCCGCGCAGACAGGCGAGGGCCTCGTGCCCGAACTCTACGAGCGTTTCCAGCAGCATGCCGAACGCCAGCAGATCTACCAGAATGTGATGTTCTTTCCGACCTGGGAAGCGCGCATGCCCGGAGAGGCGGCGACAAGACCGCTTGGCCCGGCGGCGGCAAACGGCGATAATGTTCTCGCCTTTCCCTCGCGTGCGGCAAGGGCGGGAGGAAGGCGTAAGGAGATTTCATGTATATCGCAATGAACCGCTTCAAGGTTGCAACCGGCAGCGAAGGCGATTTCGAGACGGTCTGGCGCAATCGCGATTCCAGCCTGCCCGAGGTGCCCGGTTTCGTCGAATTCCGCCTGCTGCGCGGCAAGGTCAACGACGAGGAAGGCTACACGCTCTATTCCTCGCACACGGTCTGGAAAAGCGAAGCGGATTTTCAGAACTGGACGAAGTCCGAGAGCTTTCGTGCAGCGCACCGCAATGCCGGCGATCACAAGGCGATCTACAAGGGACCGCCAGTCTTCGAAGGCTTCAACGTCGTCGACGGCATATGAACGAAGGGCCGGATCGCATCGAGGTTCTGCCGGTCCTGCCGTCGCTGGATATCGATGAGACGCTTGCCTTCTACCGCGATGCGCTCGGCTTTACCGAGATCGTCTATCGGGCGGCGGACTATCTCGTCCTGCGGCGCGACAACATGGAGCTGCATTTCTGGCGGACGCAGGATGCCACGCTTTACCAGAACAGCTCCGTCTATCTCCGAGGCGGCGGCATCGGCGCCCTCCACGCGGAATATCGCGAAAAAGGCGTCGAGCGCCTGAGCAATATGGAGGTGCGGCCATGGAACATGGAGGAGTTCTACATCCATGATCCGCACGGCAATCTGCTGCGCTTCGGCCGTGTGCCGCAGCCGCGTGACTAGAGCAACTCCAGCAAAAGTGCGCAGCGGTTTTGGGTCCGGATTGCGAGAAAACAAAACATAGAGAAATTCCCTCGCTCGGGGAAAACGGAAATGCTCTATGCCTTGGCGCGGAAGACAGCGCCTGCCGCAACGGCCAGCCAGCCAAGCATCATCGCCCAGCCGCCGGTTGGCGCGGCATAGGGGAAGAGGCCGGAGCCGGTAAAGCGCAGGGTGACGAGATCGCCCGCAAAAAGCAGCGTTCCGACAATCATCAGGAAACCGGCCAGCCAGGCGGTTCTGAGCCTGGTGTTGCCGAGAGCCAATGCCAGCAGGGCAGGGGCGTGGGCAAGGCACATGGCAGATGCGGATGCCGCAAGATTGGCCTCGCCGCCGCCATGGGCAGCAAGGGCGGCAAGCGCCACGCCGGCTACGCCGAACAGGCCGGCAAAGAGATAGAGCACCGGTTCCGGACGCGCGTTCAAGCTCATGGTTGTTCCTTGTTGTCAGGGGCCCTGTTCTGCATATGGTAGGCGAGCCGTTCCACCGGCGCCCAGATGAGATCGCGCAGCGCTTGGCTTGCGATCGTCTCGTCCAAGGCGCGGCGGAAGCAGAGCAGCCATTCGTCGCGCTCGACAGGGCCGATCTCGGCGACGAAATGGCGGCTGCGCAGGCGCGGATGGCCGCGCTTGTCGGTATAGAGCGGCGGGCCGCCGAGATAACCGCTCATATATTCGTAGAATTTCTCTTCACTGCCCGTAAGGCTCGGCGGATGCACGGCCCGCACGTTTCTCGCCTCCGGCAGCGTGTCCATCAGCTCATAGAAGCGGTGCGTCAGCGCCCGTACGACAGGATCGCCGCCGATCGCCTCATAGAGTGTGGTGATCTTCTCCGTCACGAAACCATCCCATGCCATCCTAATCCCCAGGCCCTTCATGCACCGGGCGGAAAATGATCGCAACTGTCATCAAGGTGCCGCGGCATTTCGCGCATATTGTTGGCAACGCAGGGGGGGTGGCCGATTCTTCTTGACAAAACCGTCCGGACGGTATCTTTATTTCCCATGTCGAACGCTCATCATCGCAAGAAGCAGCCCGTCCTCGTGCGCCAGCAGTTACTGGAGGTCGCCGCGCGCCTTGCTGCCAGCGAAGGCATGGCCGCCGTCACGCTCGATGCGGTTTCCGCCGCGTCCAGCGTCAGCAAGGGCGGGCTGCTGCATCACTTCCCGACGAAGAATGCGCTGCTCGACGCCTTGTTCGAGAGCCTGCTCGAAAAGTTCGACGCCGATATAGAGGAACTGATGCGCGGCGATCCGCTGCCGCAGGGCCGCTTCACCCGCGCCTATCTCAGGGCGGTATCCGGTCTCAAGGATCGTCCCGACGATTCCAGGAATTGGACGCAGGTGACGATCGCGCTTCTTGCCGAACCCCGGTTGCGTCTTCGCTGGCGCCAATGGGTACAGGCGCGGTCGGAGGAATATATCGGCACCGATTCCTCCCTCGACGCACAAGTCGTGCGTTTCGCCGCCGACGGACTTTGGTTCGCAGATACGTTGGAAAGCCATGATATCAACGGCGTTCTGAGGCGGGATCTCATCGATCGCCTTGTCGAACTGACCGGCAAGTAATTCGAAAGGGATTTGCCATGAGCCAGGCCGCCGTCTACGGGCTGCTGTTTGCAGCTATTGTGCTCGAAGTCATTGGCACGACCGCGCTGCAGCTATCGCAGCAGTTCACCCGCATCGGGCCGACGGCACTCGTCGTCGCCTGTTATGCGGCTGCCTTCTATTGCCTGTCGCTGACGCTGAAAAGTATCCCCGTCGGTATCGCCTATGCGATTTGGAGCGCTTTGGGAATCGTGCTGATTTCCTCGGTCGGTCTGGTTTTCTTCAAGCAGCGCCTCGACCTGCCGGCAGTCGTGGGACTCGGGCTGATCATATCGGGCGTTGTGGTCGTCAATCTATTCTCGAAATCCGTTTCGCATTGATATTGCTGTGATATTTGCAGGCCGTTTCTCCGCCTCAGGCCGGTAAATTTTCCCCTTTGTCAAAATACTGACAAAGGTCTATGTGTTCTTTGGACGTGGAGGAGACGAGGCGCAGCCAGCGCCATTTTCCAAAGCGCTTTGAATCCTGCCTTCCCGCCTATCGATACTTCCAGGTTCTACAGGAGCACATCATGGCCATTCGCACCGTCGTCTGGGGAGAGAATATCCACGAGAATACCAATGCCATCGTCCGGGATATTTATCCCGAAGGCATGCACACGACGATCGCCAACGCGTTGAATACCGATTCCGATATCTCGGCGACGACAGCGACGCTGCAGGAGCCGGAACACGGCCTCAGTGAGGCCCGCCTTGCCGAAACCGACGTGCTGACCTGGTGGGGCCACAAGGATCACGGCGCGGTCTCCGACGTCGTCGTCGAGCGTGTTGCCAAGCGCGTCTGGGAAGGCATGGGCCTGCTGGTGTTGCATTCGGGGCATTTCTCCAAGATCTTCAAGCGGCTGATGGGTACGCCCTGCGCGCTGAAATGGCGCGAGGCGGGTGAACGAGAGCGTCTGTGGACGATCAATCAGCGCCATCCGATCGCAGCAGGCATCGGCGAGCATTTCGAGCTCGAGAACGAAGAAATGTACGGCGAGCAGTTCTCGGTGCCGGAGCCGCTCGAAACGGTGTTCATCTCCTGGTTCCAGGGCGGCGAAGTGTTCCGCTCGGGCCTGACGTGGCGCCGTGGCGCCGGCAATATCTTCTATTTCCGCCCCGGCCACGAGACCTATCCGACCTATCACGACGTCAATGTCCAGAAGGTGCTGATCAACGGCGTGAAGTGGGCCTATAACCCTGAGGGGGCGTTGACTGGTATCACCGATGCTCCAAATGTCCCGGTAGAAAAAGCACTGGAGCCGATCGTCGAACGCGGCCCGAAACTGCACCAGGCCGGCGAAGCCGGTTACCGCTGAGGAGCATCCATGCGATTACTCGTTCTTGGCACCGGGGTGATGGCGAAAAACCAACTCGCCCGCTTCCCCCTTATCGACGGCGTGACGGTGGTCGGTGCCGTCGACACCGATCCTGAGCGGCTTTCGGCCTTCGCCGACAAGTTCAACATCGAAAAGCGGTTTCTTTCACTGGAGGAGGCGATCGCCTGGGGTGAATTCGATGCGGCGACGAACGTGACGCCCGACCGCATCCATCACCCGACGACGATGGCTCTGATTGCCGCCGGCAAGCACGTCTTCTGCGAAAAACCGCTGGCGGAGAACTATGCGAAGGCGTTGGAGATGACGGAGGCGGCCGAAAAAGCCGGCGTCATCAACATGGTCAACCTGACTTATCGAAACGTCGCGCCGCTACAGCGCGCCCGTGAGATGGTGCTCGCCGGCGAGCTCGGCACGATCAGGCACGTGGAAGCCTCCTATCTCCAGAGTTGGCTCGTGTCGCGCGCCTGGGGCGACTGGCGCACAGAATCGACCTGGCTCTGGCGGCTTTCCACCGGCCATGGCTCGAACGGCGTGCTCGGCGATGTCGGCATCCATATCCTCGATTTCGCCGCCTATGGTGCGGCGACCGACATCGACCACGTCTTTGCGCGGCTGAAGACCTTTAACAAGGCGCCGGGCGGCCAGATCGGCGAATATCTGCTCGATGCCAATGACAGCTTCACCATGTCTGTCGATTTCGCCAATGGTGCACTCGGCGTCATCCATGCCAGCCGTTGGGCGACAGGGCATCTGAACGAGTTGAAGCTGCGGATTTATGGCGAGAGGGGCAGCCTTGAGGTCATCCATCGTCCCAGCGGTTCCGAGCTGCATGGCTGCCTCGGCGAGGATGTCGAAACCGCCACCTGGACGAAGATCGAGGTTGAACCGGTGGCGACCAACTACGAGCGTTTTGCCGAGGCCGTGGCAAGCGGCATCCAGCCGGATCCGAACTTTCGCCACGCCGCCAACCTGCAGAAGGTGCTCGATCTTGCGATGGTGACCGAGCGCGAGCGGCGCGAGCTGAAGGTCTGATCCTGGTTGACTGACAAGCCGCCGTTCCAACGGCGGCTTTTGCAATGCATCAGCGCGTCGATCCGCTTTCAGTTTGCGAGATTTTCACGCTATGCTTCTGCATGGGCAGCTTGACGCTTTCCTTTGGTCCGTTCCTTTACGATCCCGTGACAGGAAGCCTGTCGCGGGAAGGGAAATCCGTTGCGACGGGACCACGGCCGGCAGCTCTGCTCGGTTTGCTGCTGGAGGCTGAGGGCCGCGTCGTCACCAAGGCGGATCTGATGGACAGGGCCTGGCCGGGGCTTGCCGTGGAGGAAGGCAACCTCACGGTTCAAATTGCCACGCTCAGGAAGATTCTCGGCGCAAGACCCGATGGCACGGAGTGGATCGTCACAGTTCCCAGGGTCGGTTATCGCCTGCCGTGCCGGGACGATGCCGGGATGGCGCCCGTGGCGCCGCAGCCGCCTTCCGTCGCGGTTCTTCCCTTCGTCAATCTCGGTGGCGATGTCGACCAGGATTATTTTGCCGATGGCGTGGTGACGGAGATCATCACCGCCCTTGCGCGCTTCCGCTCCTTTTCGGTCGTCTCGCGCCATTCCGCCTTTATTTACAAGGGACGCAGCATCGATGTGCGACAGCTGGCGGCGGAGCTCGGAGTACGCTACGTGCTCGAAGGCAGCATCCGGCGGGAAGGCGGGCAGGTGCGTATCAATGTGCAGCTGGTCGACGGCGTGACCGCGACCAATCTCTGGGCCGATCATTTTGAAGACGGCATCAGCCACATCTTCGCCTTCCAGGACCATATCACCGAACGCGTCGCCTCGATCGTTGAGCCGGCGATCGAGATCGCCGAAATCCAGAGGTCACGACGTGACCGGCCGAACAGTCCGGCAGTTTACGATCTCTATCTGCGTGCGCTTGCCGCGATCATCGACGAGTCGATCGAAAGTAATGCCGCCGCCTATGCCTTGCTGCAGGAAGCGCTCGCCATGGAGCCGGAAAATGCGATGCTGCTTTCCCATGCCGCATGGGCGCTCGAACATCGCATTACCATGGGTTGGCCGCGGCTCGGGACGGACGATAAGGCGGAATGCATCAGCCTTGCCCGTCGCGGGCTTCAGCATTCGGCCGGCGATCCCCGCGTGATGGCCCATTGCGGCATGGCATTGCTGCAGACGGGCAAGGATTATGAAGGTGGCATGGCCGTGCTGGAGGCCGCCGCTGCCGCCAATCCCAACGATCTTCTGGTCGCGGCCTGCTCCGGCATTGCGGCCTTGCACTGCGGCGATATCGAACATGCGCTCGAGCGACTGCATCGCGCCGTGAAATTGGGACCCCGCGATCCGGATGCGCGTTTTTCGCTGACGGGCATTGCCATGGCCGAAATCTTTCGCGGCAATTACGAGGCGGCAATTTCATACGCCTCTCGTTCGCTGGCGCTCAATGCCCATTTCGACCCGACCTACTGGATGTTGATCGCCGCACATGCGCATCTCGGCAATATGGAGCAGGCGCGCCAGTTCCTCCATGCGCTCGAGGCGATGGCACCTGATGTGACGCTGGAAGGCATTCTGGCGGGTCAGCCGGCCAAGGATCCGCTGCGTTTTGCGCCGGTTCTGGAAGGACTGGCGCGCGCCGGGATGCGGCCGCGGCTATAGGCTTTTGCAAGTTTTTGCAGCTTTTAGTCGGACTTTAAAGACCCAGCCCGTCGCTTCGGCCACGCTGATCCCATCAATCAGGATGGAGGATCGGCTCATGCTTTCCAGCATGCATATTCTGTCGCTCAAACAGGGCAAGCTTTACGGCGACCGAATTCCGATAGAGGCGCTGCCACAGGGGTTTGGAGCCTTTCCTAGGAAAGGCTCCAAGTTGCCACGGCACCTTGTCGTTCTGTTCTCGCTGATCGGCAGGTGGCGCAAGCGCACGAAAAAAGGCCCCGCCGAAGCGGGGCCGGAAGTTGCCGAGCCGCAACAGGCGGCTTCGGTTGCCTGATTATTCTATGACCTGCACCACACGGTGGCTGCGGGGTTCGACAATCACGCGTTGATTGTTGATGACCGTGTAGGCATATTTCGGATTGTCAGGCACCGGCGTCACGACGACGTCTGCCGGAAGCGGCTTGCCAACGACGATCGGTTCCTGGACTACCACGGAGGCGGTCGGGGCCGGCTGCTGCTGGACATAGGTAACGACCTCGCGCGGCGGCGGATCGACAACGGCACCGGCGACACCACCGGCCACGCCGCCAATGGCAGCACCCACGGGGCCGCCGACGATTGCGCCGGTGATGGCACCACCGGCTGCACCGGTCACGGCTCCATCAGCGAGCGCATTGGTTGCAAGTGACGACAGCGCAAGGGCGCTGGAGACAAGTAGGACCTTGTACATTTTGCTTCTCCTTTGCTGGGGTTGCGTTTGGGTAACGACCACGCCAATCCGAGGTTCCAGCAGGAGAGAGTCACGCTTTGGAAGGCCGGTTCACATTATGTGAGGCGGCTGAAGCCGGGGTTGGGAGGCGTTATTCCAGCCGCCGGCGGAAGAGCCAGGCGGCGGCGCTGAGCGTAACGGTGGCGATCAGCGCCAGCGGGATCGTCTGGTTCACCACCTCGCTCAGCGGAATATCCTTGAGGAAGACGCCTTTGACGATCACCAGGAAATAGCGCAGCGGGTTGATCAGGGTCACCGGCTGCAACCACCCCGGCATGTTCTCGATCGGCGTCGCAAAGCCTGAGAGCAGCATGGCCGGAACCATGAAAAGGAAGGCGCCGAGGATCGCTTGCTGTTGCGTCATCGACAGTGCCGAGATGAAGAGGCCAAGGCCGGCGACCGAGCCGAGATAGAAGATCGCGCTGCCGTAAAGCAGGAAGAGCGAGCCGCGCAGCGGCACTTCGAAGAGGAAGACTGCGGCCAGGATATAGACGGTGATGTGGAAGAGGCCGATCATCATCGGCGGGATCAGCTTGCCGATCAGGATCTCGTGGATGCGCAGCGGCGAGACCATCAGCTGGTCGAAGGTGCCGAGTTCGCGTTCGCGGGCGATCGACAGCGCGGTGACGATCAGGCCGATCAGCAGCGCGATGCTGGCGATCAGGTTCGGCACCATGAACCATTGGTAGGTGAGGTTCGGATTGAACCAGTTGCGCGGCACGGTCGACACGATATCGGCGCCGGCGCGTTTGCCGGCCGGGGTCTCGGCAGCGAGCGCTGCACCGATCTGCGAGAGATAGCCCGCGACGATCTGCGAGGCGTTGGAGCGGCGGCCATCAAGCACCATCTGCAGGTCGGCCGGCGCTCCCGCCTCGATATTGCGCGAAAAGTCAGGGCCGATCTCGACGGCGGCAATGGCCGTCTGGTTGTCGATCGCCACGCGGACCTCCGCTTGGCTGGAGGCGATCTCGATCTTCCGGAAAGTCGGCGAGCCATCGATGCGCTCGATCAGTTCCTGGCCCCAGTGGCCGCTGTCGCGGTTGAGGATCAGGACGTCGACATTGCGGACCTCGAGCGTCGCCGCATAGGAGAAAACGAGAAGCTGGACGATCGGCGGGCCGATCAGGATGGCGCGGCCCTTGGGATCGCGCAGGACGGCAAGCAATTCCTTGACGATCAGGGCGTAAAGCCTTGTCCACATCTCAGCCGATCCTTTTTCTGGTGCTGCGGGCGGCAAGCATGAACATGATGGCGCCGATCGTCAGCATGACCGATATCGCCTGCAGGAACATCGGCCAGATGTCGCCGGCGAGGAACACCGTCTGCAGGCTGGAGATCAGGTAACGCGCCGGCACGATGAAGGTGATCCACTGGATCACCACCGGCATGGAATTGATCTCGAAGAGGAAGCCAGACAGCAGGAAGGCCGGGAGGAAGGCCGAGATCAGCGCCAGCTGCGAGGCTAGGAACTGGTTCTTCGTTGCTGTCGAGATCAACAGGCCCTGGCCGAGTGCCGGGATCAGGAAGGCGGCCGACAGTGCGTAAAGGGCGGCGACGGAGCCGCGGAACGGCACGCCGAAGAGGAAGACCGCAAGCAGCACGCAGAGCGTCATCGAGGTGAGGCCGAGCAGGAAATAGGGCAGGATCTTGCCTGCGAGCAGCTCGACCGCCGTCACCGGCGTCGCCATCATCGCCTCCATTGTGCCGCGCTCCCATTCGCGAGCGACGACGAGCGAGGTCAGGAGCGTGCCGACCAGTGTCATGACGATTGCGATCGAGCCCGGCACGAGGAAATTGCGGCTGGTCAGTTCGGGATTGAACCAGAAGCGTTGCTCGACCGAGATGGCAGGACTCTGCACGGCGACGTCCGCCTGCCTCTGCCGCTCCCAGTTGGCGACGGCGCCCTGGGCATAATTCTGCACGAAATTCGCGGTGTTCGGATCGGAGCCGTCGACGATCACCTGGATACCGGGGCGGTTGCCGGCGGTGTAGCGCGTGGTGAAGTCGGCCGGAATGACGACGATGCCGCGCACCTTGCCGAGCACGAGGTCTTCCTCGAACAGACGCCGGTCGCGTCCCATGGCGACATCAAAATAGCGCGAGGCCTGGAAACTGGCCGACAGATCCTGTGTCAGCGGCGTCATCTCCTCGGTCACGAGGCCGATGCGCGTGCGGGTGGTATCGAGCGAGACGCCGTAGCCGAAAAGAAAGAGCAGGATCAGCGGCAGCACGAAGGCGATGAGGATGCTGCTCGGATCGCGGATCGCCTGGAAGCTTTCCTTGCGCACCAGAGCTGAAAGACGCCGAAGCCTGCCGGAAGAGGCGCTCATGCGGCATCCTCCGCTTCCGATTGCTGGACGAGGGCGATGAAGGCATCCTCCATCGTCGGGTCCGGCTGCTCCTTGGTCGCGACCCGGGCCTTCAACTCATCGGGCGAGCCGAGCGCAATCGAGCGGCCGCGGTAGATCAGCGAGATGCGGTCGCAATATTCCGCCTCGTCCATGAAATGGGTGGTGACGAGCACGGTGACGCCCTTTTCGACCAGCGCATTGATATGCGTCCAGAATTCCCGCCGGGTAATCGGGTCGACGCCGGAGGTCGGCTCGTCGAGAAAAAGCGCGCGCGGCTCGTGCATGACGGCGCAGGCAAGCGCCAACCGCTGCTTCAGACCCAGCGGCAGGTCCTTGGCCGGTTGGCCGATATGGCGGTCGAAATCGAAGATGCCGGCCATGAGATCGATGCGCTCGCGCCGGTGTTTTCCGCGAAGCCCATAGACACCAGAGAAGAATTCGAGGTTCTGCATGACTGTGAGATCGCCGTAGAGCGAGAATTTCTGCGCCATATAGCCGAGCTGGTTGCGGGCTTCGGCGGCATCGCGGCGAAGATCGAAACCAGCAACACGGCCTTCGCCGCCGGTCGGCTTCAGCAGGCCACAGAGCATCTTGAAGGTGGTGGACTTGCCGGCGCCGTTCGGACCGAGCAGGCCGAAGATCTCGCCACGGCGGATATCGAAGCTGATGTCATCGGCAGCGGTGAAATCACCGAAGCGCTTGGTCAGTCCCTTGGCCTCGATCACCGGCCGATCGCCATCATCCTTCACTGGCTCCTGCGCCTCTGCCAGCCGCGAGCGGCCGCCGGGACCGCCGCCCAGCATGTCGATGAAGGCATCCTCGAAACGCGGCGTGGCAGGGGCGAGCGTCGCGCCATCGCCGGCCGAACCGATATCCGGTTTCTTATCCTTGGCGGCGACGAGGCGGATCGCCTCGCCCTGGATCACGCCGTCGATGACGCCATCGGCCTGCAGGAGTTCGGCAAGCACCTGCCGGCGGCGGCCGCTGACATCGGATACCCTGAAGACCCGGTCCTTGACGCGCTCGGTCATCTCCATCGGTTTTCCCGAAAAGAGCAGCTTGCCCTGGTTCAAAAGCAGCACGTGATCGCAGGCTTCCGCCTCATCCAGATAGGCGGTCGACCAAAGCACGCCGATGCCCTCTTTCGTCAGGTTCTCAACCATCTTCCAGAGGTCGCGGCGCGAGATCGGGTCGACGCCGACGCCCGGCTCGTCGAGCAGCAGCAGGCGCGGCTTTTTCAGAAGCGCGCAGGCAAGGCCGAGCTTTTGCTTCATGCCGCCGGAAAGTTTTCCAGCCAGCCTGCCGGTGAAACGCTTGAGATCGGTGAAGGTGAGCAGTTCGTCGAAGGCGCTGGCGCGTTCGCTCTTCGGCAGGCCGCGCAGATCGGCATAGAGATCGAGGTTTTCCTGCACCGACAGGTCCTCATAGAGGCCGAAGCGCTGCGGCATGTAGCCGATCGCCGCCTGGATGCCGGCGGCATTCTTCCTGGTGTCAAAGCCGAGAACCTCCATCGTTCCCATGTCGGGCAACATCAGACCGGTCATCAGGCGGATCAGCGTTGTCTTGCCGGCGCCATCAGGGCCGACGAGGCCGGTGATTGCGCCGCCGCCGATCGCGCCGGAGACGGCGTCAAGGGCGG
>NZ_JALBGX010000190.1:0-10008 GCF_023006465.1 Rhizobium sp. PRIMUS64
GGCGGGGCCTTTGCGGGCCGGGGAGCGTGGGAGCCGGCATATGGGTCGCGCTCGGCCGTTGCCGTGCGCGGCCGCTGCTCGCGCCCGCTGCCCATCAGCCCTTCGATGCGTGCCTCCAGCCCTTCGATCGTGCGGTTCAGCGCATCGAGCGAGGTCCTGTCGGACTGTCGGGAAGGATTTGATCGCGATCCGTTCATCTTCTTGCTCGCTTCGACTGCTCGACCTCTCGTCAGAGCTCGATCTTTGGCTTTTCCGTCTGCTGCCCGCGTCTTTACGCGGACCGGAGCGCATCATTCATAAGACGATAGTCAATTAGACTTTCCTCAAGCTGAACGATGTAGCGGCATCTCTTAGGAACGCGAGACTGGGGAAAGGAATGCGGATCGCTACTGCTCAATCCGCACCTTTCACGAAACGTGGTAAACAAGCCGTTAATGCCGATGGGAATTTTTTAACGTTTGTGTTCCAAACGCCGTTTTTGGCGGCAATTGCCCCCGAACGCGTCACATCGAATGGCGACGGCGCGTTCAGGCGGGCCTGGGATATTGCAGCTCGATCTTCACGCCTTCGGGCCCGTAGACGAAGACCTGGCCGAGATCGGTGTCGGGAATATCGTAATATTCGTAGCGATAGCCGCCCGCCTTGATGCGTTCCAGCGCCGGCCCGAATTCGTAAAGGCTGAAGGCGACATGGTTGAAGATGCCGGGTGGAAAATCGGTGCTGCGCGATGTCAGGCTGAGATGGATGACCGGGCGGTCGTCCAGATAGAGCCAATGGCCGGGCGAGGGAAAGGGCGGCCGATAGCCTTCCCTGACGCCGAGCACGGCTTCCAGGAAGCCGATCATCCCAGGCGCATCGCGGGTCTCGATGGTGACATGGTCGAGGCGCGGCATTGGTATCCTCCCAGCCAGCGTTGACGGCAAAGTCTAGCCTGTTTGAAACCGCCGCGAAAGTTGCCTTGTCCGCCTTTAGCAGGGGCTTAGAAGCTCTCCGTCCAGGGCCGGACTTCCACCTCCAGCGACCACGCACTGCGGTGCTGGCGAAGCACGTCGACATAGGTCTGGGCGATCGCCTCCGGCAGCAGCGTGCCATCCGGGCTATCTGCCCGGTCCGGCCGGATCTGCGAGCGCACGGCGCCGTCGATGACGAAATGCGCGACATGGATACCCATCGGCCCGAGTTCGCGGGCTGCACTCTGGGCAAGGCCGCGCAATGCGAACTTGCCCATGGCGAAGGGGGCCGATTGCGCAAAGCCCTTCACGCTTGCCGAGGCGCCGGTGATGAGGATGGCGCCGCGGCCGCGCGGAATCATCCGCCGCGCCGCCTGCTGCACCACCAGGAAACCGCCGAAAGCGGTGGTCGCGATAGACTTCTCGACCTCGGCGGGATCGAGTTCGGCGAGCGGGCCGCGCAGGCGGGCGCTGGCATTGAAGATCACCACGTCAAGTCCGCCGATTGCGGCAGCGGCCTCGTCGAACAGCGCTGCGACGCTCGCCGGCTGTGAAACGTCTGCTGTAAAGGCGCTGGCGCCGGTCTCCGCGATGAGCCCTTGCAGTTTCTCGATATTGCGGGCGGCGAGCCCGACCTTGACGCCCTGCGCCGACAATTGCCGGGCAAGCGATGCGCTGATGCCGGAGCCGGCGCCGACGATGAGTGCGCTCTCATAGGGAAAGTCGGTCATGATATCTTCCTCGATGGATCGTCCTGATGACGTAGGAAGCCCGGACGGTTTGCACCACCACTCGACTGGAATTTCAGTGCGATTGCGCCGAATCGATCGAATAGGCGCTGATGCGCGAGAGATGGATGAAGGAAAGGCCGGTTTCCCCCGCCCAGTCGTTGAAGGCCTGCTGGATCGACTGCTGGTCCTTCTTCGTCGTGCCCGACGAGGAGAGCGACACGCCGGCGGATCTGAGGCAGGCGAGCACGTCGATCGTGGCAATGAAACTGTCGCGGCCGATGCCCCGCAGGAAATATTGCCCGGTCATGCCGCCGAGCCGGTTGCCGCGTTTGCTCAACAGGTCGAGAAGCCCGATCTGGTCGTCCCGTGGCCAGTCGGCGAAGAAGACGCCGGCGCTGCCATATTCCTTCGCCAGTTCCCGGATGAAGGCGGCATTGGCCCGAACCGACATGATCTTGGCGCCATTGCGGATGATCCGCTCATCCGACGTCAGGGCGTGCCAATAGTCGTCGGGCGCGATATTCAGCGTCGCCGGATCGAAACCGGAAAACGCCGCTTCGAAACCCGGCCATTTAGCATCGATCACCTTCTGGACGAAGCCGCTGTAGAAGATGCGTCGCGTCATATCCGCCAGGATACGATCGTCGGGCATGGCGCGCAGCCGCTCATGATCCGGCCGGTAATTTTCCAGCAATGCCTGAAGTGCAGCCGCGCCGCCTTTTCGCTCCTCGGCACGCTGTCTTATCGCCTCGAAACTGATCATGCCGGCGGCCCTCGTGAAACATTGCCGCGATTGCGGCTTGAAAGACGCCTCAGCTTATACGCCGTTCTGCGGTGGACAAGGAAGATGAGATGGCGTCTCCTCCCAGCGCCGCATGCCCGCGGATTCGCGCTCTCGAATTTTTTCATGAAAAGACTTCACAACTGCAGAATTTGACGTTTACGCAAACGTCAATATTTTGTAAGACAGTGCCCAAGGCCGGCGCGAGCCGGTCAGCCGAATGGGAGGAATTCGAGAGATGCCAGTCTACAAGGCCCCGGTGAACGATACGCTCTTCGTCCTGAACGACGTGCTGGGCCTCGAACGCTACAACAATCTGCCCGGTTTTGCCGACGCGACCCCCGATATGATAGAAGCGATCCTCGGCGAGGCCGGACGGGTTGCCGAGGAAGTTCTCTTTCCGCTGAACTATTCCGGCGATCAGGAAGGCTGCACGCGCCACGATGATGCCAGCGTCTCGACGCCGAAGGGCTTCAAGGAGGCTTACAAGGCCTATCGCGACGGCGGCTGGATCGGTCTTGCGGTGCCGGAGGAATTCGGCGGGCAGGGGCTTCCCTACACGCTGCATACCGCCGTCGGCGAATATACCTCGGCCGCCAACATGTCGCTGATGATGTATCCGGGCCTGACCCAGGGCGCGATCGCCGCGCTGCTCGTCCACGGCTCCGACGAGCAGAAGGCCACCTATCTGCCGAAGATGGTGGATGGCGCGTGGTCCGGCACCATGAACCTGACCGAGCCGCATTGCGGCACCGATCTGGGCATGCTGCGCACCAAGGCAGTGCCGCAGGCTGACGGCAGCTACAAAATATCAGGCCAGAAGATCTTCATCTCCGCCGGCGAGCATGACCTGACCAACAATGTCATCCATCTGGTGCTCGCCCGCATCGAGGGTGCGCCTGAGGGCACCAAGGGCATCTCGCTCTTCATCGTTCCGAAATTCCTGGTCGGCGACGACGGCGCGCTCGGCGCCCGCAATGCTGTCTCCTGCGGCGCGATCGAGCACAAGATGGGCATCCACGCCAATGCCACCTGCGTCATGAATTACGACGAGGCGAAGGGTTTCCTGATCGGCGCCGAAAATCGCGGCCTCAACGCTATGTTCGTAATGATGAACGAGGCTCGCCTGATGGTTGGCCTGCAGGGCATCGCCATTTCCGAGATCGCCTATCAGAACGCCGCCAGCTATGCCCGCGACCGCATCCAGGGCCGCTCGCTGTCCGGCCCCAAGGCGCCGGACAAGAAAGCCGATCCGATCATCGTCCATCCGGATATTCGCCGCACGCTGATGACCATCCGCGCCTTCAACGAGGCCGGCCGCGCCTTCCTGCTCTGGACTGCGCTCAAATCTGATATCGCCCACCGCGCCACCGACGAGAAGGAGCGCCAGACGGCCGACGATATTCTCGGCCTCGTCACCCCGATCCTCAAGGGCGTGATGACCGACAAGGGCTTCGATCATGCCGTCATGGCCCAGCAGGTCTTCGGCGGCCACGGCTATATCGAAGAACACGGCATGAGCCAGTATGTGCGCGATGCCCGCATCGCCATGATCTATGAAGGCGCCAACGGCATTCAGGCGCTCGATCTCGTCGGCCGCAAGCTGGCCCTGAACGGCGGCCGCGCCGCCATGGCCCTGTTCAAGGAAATCGGCGATTTCTGCGAGGAGAACCGCAGCAACGAAAAGCTCTCCTTCTTCACCAAGCATCTGAAGAAGGGCTTGAACGACGTCCAGGGCGCGACCATGTGGTTCATGCAGAAAGCCATGGCCAAGCCCGACAATGCCGGCGCCGGCTCGACCGACTACATGCACCTCTTCGGCCTCGTCATTCTCGGCTATATGTGGGCGAAGATGGCGAAAGCCGCCGAGGATGGCCTTGCATCAGGCGATGCCGCCCGCGAGGATTACTTGAAGAACAAGCTGATCACCGCCCGCTTCTTCATGGAACGCCTGATGCCGGAAACCGCGCTTCGCAAGGCTCGCATCGAGGCCGGCGCCGACACGATGATGGAACTGGCCGCCGAAGCGTTTTGATTGTGCCCCTCTTCTCCCCAGCGGGGGTCCGAAGGACGGGTCGAGACCGGTGGCTCGACCCAGGCAGAGGTGGCCTGTTGGGCGAAAGAGGGAAGAACGAAATTCACCGGCGCCGCCGCGCCGTCAGGGAGATGAGACAATGACCGAGGTTTTCATTTACGACCACGTCCGCACGCCGCGCGGCCGTGGCAAGAAGGACGGCGCCCTGCATGAAGTGCCCTCCGTCCGCCTCGCGGCAAAGACGCTGGAGGCAATCCGCGACCGCAACGGGCTGAATACGGACACGGTCGACGACATCATCATGGGCTGCGTCGATCCGGTCATGGATGCCGGCGCCGTCATCCCCAAGGCCGCCGCCTTCGAAGCCGGTTACTCCACCAAGGCGCCCGGCATGCAGATCTCCCGCTTCTGCGCCTCCGGCCTCGATGCCGTCAATTTCGGTGCGGGCAAGATCGCGCAAGGGGCCGACGACATCGTCATCGCGGGCGGCGTGGAAAGCATGTCCCGCGTCGGCCTCGGCATGTCCGGCGGCGCCTGGTTCATGGATCCTTCCGTGAATTTCCCGGCCTATTTCATGCCGCAGGGCGTCTCGGCCGATCTGATCGCCACCAAATACGGCTTCAGCAGAACCGATGTCGACGCTTACGCGGTCGAGAGCCAGAAGCGCGCTGCCCATGCCTGGGAAGAGGGCTGGTTCGACAAGTCGGTCATCCCGGTCAAGGACCAGAACGGCCTGACGATCCTGGCAAAGGACGAACACATGCGCCCCGGCACGGATATGCAGGCGCTCGCCTCCCTCAATCCGTCCTTCCAGATGCCCGGCGAGATGGGCGGCTTCGAGGCCGTCGGCATCCAGGCCCATCCGGAGATCGAGCGCATCAACTATGTCCACCATGCCGGCAATTCCTCCGGCATCGTCGATGGCGCCAGCGTCGTCCTGCTCGGCTCCAAAGCCGGCGGTGAGAGCATGGGCAAAAAGCCGCGCGCCCGCATCAAGGCTTTCGCCAATATCGGCTCCGATCCGGCCCTGATGCTGACCGGGCCAGTCGACGTCACCGAGAAGCTGTTGAAACGATCAGGCATGAGCCTTTCCGACATCGACCTCTTCGAACTCAACGAGGCCTTCGCTGCCGTGGTGCTGCGCTACATGCAGGCCTTCGACATCGACCATGACAGGATCAACGTCAATGGCGGCGCCATCGCCATGGGCCATCCGCTCGGCGCCACCGGCGCGATGATCCTCGGCACGGTGCTGGACGAACTTGAACGCCGCGACCTCAACACTGCGCTGGTGACGCTCTGCATCGGCGCCGGCATGGGTACCGCAACGGTTATCGAAAGGGTCTGACGATGGGCTTCAACACCGGCACGATCGAAACCGAATATGCTGAGGTCACCGAGCACTGGTCGCCCCGCGTCATCGCAGATCTCAACGGCCAGAGCGTCAAGCTCGCCAAGGTTAAGGGCCAGCTCGCCTGGCATTCCCACCGTGACGAGGACGAGCTTTTCCTCATCTGGAAGGGCTCGCTTACCATCGAATATCGCGATCGCCCGCATGTGCATCTCAAGGCCGGTGATTTTCATGTCGTGCCGAGGGGTGTCGAGCATAATCCGGTTGCGCCCGAGGAATGCTGGATCGTGCTTTTCGAGCCGTCGCAGACCAAGCACACCGGCGATGTCGTCACCGAAAAGACGAAGACCTTAGACGCGCAGCGCAGCCATTTGCCGGCCTGATCGGGGAGGAAACCCAATGACCTACACCAATTTCACGCTCGAAACCGACGCCGATGGCATCGCTCTCGTCACCTGGGACATGCCCGGCAAATCGATGAACGTCTTCACCGCCGAGGTGATGGCCGAACTCGACGCCATCATCGACGCCACGACCGCTGATGCTTCCGTCAAAGGTGTCGTCTTCACCTCCGGCAAATCCTCCTTCTCCGGCGGCGCCGATCTGTCGATGATCAAATCGATGTTCAGCTCCTATCAGGAGGAGAAGGCAAAGAGCCCAGAGACAGCGGTGCAGAACCTCTTCGGCCTGGTCGGCCGCATGAGCGGCCTGTTCCGCAAACTCGAAACATCGGGCAAGCCCTGGGTGTCCGCCATCAACGGCACCTGCATGGGCGGCGCCTTCGAACTGTCGCTTGCCTGCCATGGCCGTGTCGCCTCCAATGCCAAGAGCGTCAAGATTGCACTGCCCGAGGTGAAGGTCGGCATCTTCCCCGGCGCCGGCGGCACGCAGCGTGTGCCGCGGTTGGCGAACGCCCAGGATGCGCTGCAGATGATGACGACGGGCCAGTCGCTGACCGGCTCCCGCGCCAAGGCGATGAACCTCGTGCATCAGGTGGTCGAGCCGGATCAGCTCATCCCGGCCGCCAAGCAGATGATCAAGGATGGCCTGAAGCCGGTCGCCCCCTGGGACGAGAAGGGCTTCAAGGCGCCTGGCGGCGGCATCTGGACGCCGGCCTCCGCCCAGCTCTGGCCGGCGGCGCCTGCGATCCTGCGCAGGGAAACATCGGGCAATTATCCGGCAGCGCTTGCCATCCTGAAATGCGTCTACGAAGGCCTGCAGGTGCCGTTCGACACCGGTCTGAAGATCGAGCAGCGTTATTTCACCGAGGTGCTCCAGACCCGTGAAGCCTTCTCGATGATCCGTTCGCTGTTCATCTCCATGCAGGAGCTCGGCAAGGGCGCCCGCCGCCCGGCAGGTCACGCGAAGACCGAGCTGAAACATATCGGCGTCGTCGGCGCCGGCTTCATGGGCGCCTCGATCGCCTATGTCACCGCCGCCGCCGGCATTCCCGTGACGTTGATCGACCGCGACATCGAAGCGGCGACCAAGGGCAAGGCCGTCTCGGAAGGCCTGGTCAAGGATTCGGTCGGTAAGGGGCGCCTTACGCAGGATGAAGCGGCCGCACTGCTCTCCCGCATCACGCCCTCGGCCGACTATGCCGACCTCGCCAATGCCGATCTCGTCATCGAGGCGGTGTTCGAGGATCGCGAGGTGAAGAAAGCGGTCATCGAGGCGGTCGAAGCCGTGCTGCCCGACGGCGCGATCTTCGCCTCCAATACCTCGACCCTGCCGATATCGGGTCTCGCCAAGAATTCGAAACGCCCGGCCGATTTCATCGGCATCCACTTCTTCTCGCCTGTCGAGAAGATGATGCTGACTGAGGTCATCCTCGGAAGCGACACCGGCGACAAGGCGCTGGCCGTCGCTCTTGATTATGTCGCAGCCATCAAGAAGACGCCGATCGTCGTCAACGACACCCGCGGCTTCTTCGTCAATCGCTGCGTGCTGCGCTACATGTCGGAAAGCTACGACATGCTGATCGAGGGTGTGCCGCCTGTGATGATCGAGAATGCCGCCAAGATGGCCGGCATGCCGGTTGGCCCCCTGGCGCTCAACGACGAGGTCGCCATCGACCTCTCGCTGAAAATCCTCAAGGCGACGGTCGCCGATCTCGGCGAAAAAGCCATCGACCCCAGGCATATGGAGCTGATCTCCCGCATGGTGGAAAAGGAAGGTCGCTTCGGCCGCAAGAATTCCAAGGGCTTCTACGACTATCCACCGAAACCGGCGAAGAAGTCCCTCTGGCCCGACCTCAAGACCTTCTACCCGCAGAAGCAGGCGGACGAGGTTGACGTCAACGTCCTGAAGCAACGCTTCCTCGTGACCATTGCGCTGGAAGCCGCCCGCACCGTGGAGGAAGGCATCGTCACCGATCCGCGCGAGGCGGATGTCGGGTCGATCCTGGGCTTTGGCTTCGCGCCCTACACCGGCGGAGCGCTGAGCTATATCGACGGGATGGGCGCGAAGGCTTTCGTGGAACTGGCTGAGAAGTTAGCAAGTGCTTACGGAAGTCACTTCAAGCCGACGCCGCTGCTGAAGGACATGGCCGCCAAGGGCGAGACCTTTTACGGTCGGTTCGACCCCTATGCAAAGGTGGGGAAGGCGGCTTAGGCCGCCTTTTGAGCTGTGCCGCTCTTGCCGGGTTTCAAATGTTGAATGGGGCAGGGGGTGACGGCAATCCGTAATCGCCAAGCAACACACGCCTCGCTGTCACCCGGATCGGACCGCCCATGCAACCATCCACCGACATCCTCGCCTTCGCCGATCCATTGGAGTGGGAATCCTGGCTTTGCGTGCATCACGCAGCATCGACCGGCGCCTGGCTGAAGATCGGTAAGAAAAATCCGAAACGAACTCTCATCACCATCGATGAGGCGCTGGATGTGGCGCTCTGTTACGGCTGGATTGACAGCCAGCGCAAGGGGTTTGACTCGAACTCCTACCTGCAGCGTTATTCGCCCCGGCGCGCCAAAAGTCCGTGGTCCAAGCTCAATGTCGATCGGGTCACAGCACTCGCGGAAACCGGGCGCATGCGGCCCGCGGGCCTTGCCGAAGTCGCTGCCGCCAAAGCCGACGGACGCTGGACTGTCGCCTACGCTCCACAACGCGATGCCGGCCTACCGGACGATCTGGCGGCGGCGCTCGCTGAGAACGCTGCCGCTGGCGCTGCCTTTGCTCGGCTCGACAAGACCGGCCAATATGCAATCGTCCTGCCACTCCTGAAGGCAACGAGCCCGGAAGTGCGGGTCGCCCGCCTCGGCAAGGCGATCACCAGGTTGGCGCGGGCCGAATAGACGGTATTTCAGTTTCTGCAAAAACCTCGCCCCCGGTTTTCCGTGCACGCGGCAGGGAAAGACCTGTCCGCGGTGTCTGAAACGTCACCGATTTCCCTTGGTGCGGCCTTGTCACGGACACAATTTCCGATTACATATCCGCGCATCGATCTTGCTAGATGAACTTTGAAACGGCCTCGCGTCGTTCCTGGCGAACTTCCTCCAAAATCGGTTTTCATCGCCGCTCGGCATTTGTCCGAGCTGCATTCTTCTATGAACGATTCGAAAAGGATATCGTCATGAGCACAGGTACCGTAAAGTGGTTCAACGCAACCAAGGGCTTCGGCTTCATTCAGCCGGATGACGGCGCAGCCGACGTTTTCGTCCACATCTCCGCCGTTGAACGCGCTGGCATGCGCGATCTCAAGGATGGCCAGAAGCTGTCTTACGAGCTCGTCCGCGACAACAAGTCCGGCAAGATGTCGGCAGACCGCCTCCAGGCGGCCTGAGCCTTCAAGGCTTTGAATATCATCTCCGGATCGTGACCACGGATGTACTGGCACGGTTCGTTGAGATAGCAGGGAAGGTCGGGTTAACCCGGCCTTTTTTTGTGTCTGGCAGGCGGATGCCGTGCCTTATCCGCTCGGTTTCCCAAGACATGCCGTGGTGAGTTATTCAGCCGCGGGACGCCTCATCCGCCTCCAGCATCTCCATGACCCGCGCCATCACCGCCCGCGCCGCATCGAGTTCGGCTGACGTGAAGGCGCCGCCCAGCCCGTCGGCCCATCCGGCTTGCGCGATCTCGATGACGCCGAGCCGCGCCGCCCCTTCTTCCGTCAGCCGCACCAGCTTGGCGCGCTGGTGCTGCGGGTTGTCGGCATAGGC
>NZ_JALBGX010000191.1:0-9975 GCF_023006465.1 Rhizobium sp. PRIMUS64
TCGCGCGGGCCGCCGCGGTCGAGCGCCAGCCGAGACAGCGCGCGCGGCATGTCGGGCACATGTTTCAGCGTGTCGCGCAGATTGCCGCAGAGCAAGGGTTCGTCGATCAGGAAGCCGATCGAATCGAGCCGCGCATTGATGCCGGCGGGGTCGGTCAGCGGCGACATCAGCCGTTCGGCAAGAAGCCTGGCGCCGCCGCCGGTGACGGTGCGGTCGATCGCCTTCAGCAGCGAGCCGTTGCGATCGCCCGAAAGCGTGCGGGCAAGTTCGAGATTGGCGCGGGTGGCGGGGTCGATGAACAGCGTCGAAGCGGCACTTTCCCGCTCCGGCTTTCCAAGCGGTGGACGCTCGGCGATCTGCGTCTTCTCGACATAGGCGACGGCGGCTGCGGCCGCCGCAAGCTCGGCGCGCGAAAAGGTGCCGAAGCCGTCGAGCGTCGCGACGCCGAAATACCGCGCGATCCGGCCTTCGGCGCTGGCGCTGTCGAAGAGCACGGCCGGCTGCGGTACGGCTGTCCGGCCGAGCACGTCGAAGACCGGCTTGAGTTCGGGATCGTGGAAGATCGTGTCGGGCAGGATGAGTTCGCGCGGATCGATGCGCAGGATATCGGCAAGCAGGCGCGAGGCTTCGGTCTCGGCAAGCCGGAAGACGCCGGTGGAAATATCGATCCATGCCAGCGCCAGCAAGGCCTCGCCGCTGCCGCGAATGCGGGTCAGCGCCATCAGATAGTTGGATTCCGAGGGCGAAAGCAGCTTTTCCTCGGTGATCGTGCCGGGAGTGACGAGGCGGATGACGTCGCGCCTGACGACGGATTTCGCGCCGCGTTTCTTCGCTTCCGCGGGATCCTCGATCTGCTCGCAGACGGCGACACGGAAGCCGAGGGAAATCAGCTTCTGCAGATAGTCGTCGGCTGCATGCACCGGAACGCCGCACATCGGGATATCCTGGCCCATGTGCTGGCCGCGCTTCGTCAGCGTGATACCGAGCGCGCGGGAGGCTTCCAGCGCATCCTCGAAGAACAGCTCATAGAAATCGCCCATGCGATAGAACAGAAGCGAACCGGGATTGTTCGCCTTGATCTCGATAAATTGCTCCATCATCGGCGTCGCCGAGGCACGGCTTTCCGCCGTGGCGAGCTCGGCAGCCGAAAAGGCTTCATTCCCTGTGTCTATTCGTGCGTTCACGGAGGTGGAGTTTTTCCCAAAAAAACAGGTGCCAACCCTATCCGCGCGCCGCTATAGATGACAACAGCATTTGAGGAAGAGCAAAGCGTCGCCCACAGGACGTTGGAGGATTTATGCCCGATATCGATAAGAAGGACCGGCCGGTGACGTCTGTTACCGACCAGGAGGCGCTCGAATTTCACGCAATGGGCCGGCCCGGCAAGCTGGAGATCAACCCGACCAAGCCGATGGCGACGCAGCGCGACCTCTCGCTTGCCTATTCGCCGGGTGTTGCCGTGCCCGTCAAGGCGATCGCCGCCGATCCGCAGACGGCCTATGATTACACCGCCCGCGGCAACATGGTCGCCGTCATTTCCAACGGCACGGCAATCCTCGGCCTCGGTAATCTCGGCGCGCTGGCCTCCAAGCCCGTCATGGAAGGCAAGGCGGTGCTGTTCAAGCGCTTCGCCGACGTCGATTCCATCGACCTCGAGATCGATACGGAAAATGTCGACGAGTTCATCAACTGCGTGCGCTTCCTCGGTCCCTCCTTCGGCGGCATCAACCTCGAGGATATCAAGGCGCCGGACTGTTTCGTCATCGAAAGCCGGCTGCGCGAGCTGATGGACATTCCCGTCTTCCATGACGACCAGCACGGAACGGCGATCATCGCCGCTGCCGGCCTGATCAATGCGCTGGAGCTGACCGGCCGCGACCTGAAGACGACGAAGCTCGTCTGCAACGGTGCGGGTGCTGCGGCGATCGCCTGCGTCGAACTGATCAAGGCGATGGGTTTTGCGCCTGAGAACGTCATCCTCTGCGATACCAAGGGCGTCATCTACCAGGGCCGCACCGAGGGCATGAACCAATGGAAATCGGCGCATGCGGCAAAGACCGACACACGCACGCTCGAAGAGGCGATGGAGGGCGCGGACGTCGTTTTCGGCCTGTCGCAGAAGGGCGCGTTTTCGGCCGAGATGATCCGCTCGATGGCGGAGCGGCCGATCATCTTCGCCATGGCCAATCCCGATCCCGAGATCACGCCGGAAGAGGTCGCCCGCATCCGCGACGACGCCATCATGGCGACGGGTCGTTCGGATTATCCGAACCAGGTCAACAACGTCCTCGGCTTTCCCTATATCTTCCGCGGCGCTCTCGATGTGCGCGCCTCCACAATCAACGACGCAATGAAGATCGCCGCCGTCAAGGCGCTGGCAAACCTTGCCCGCGAGGACGTGCCGGATGATGTGGTCGCCGCCTATCAGGGCAACCGGCCGCGTTTCGGGTCGCAATACATCATCCCCGTTCCCTTCGATCCCAGGCTGATCTCGGCGATCCCGGTTGCCGTCGCGCAAGCCGCGATCGAAAGCGGCGTCGCCCGCAAGGTCATCACCGACATGTCCGGCTACGCCCGCGAGCTTTCGGCGCGCCGCGATCCGATCGCCTCGACGCTTGCGAGACTCTACGAGCGTGTCCGCCGCCATCCGAAGCGGATCGTCTTTGCCGAGGCCGAGGAAGAACAGGTCCTGCGTGCCGCTATGTCCTATGCCAACCAGCAGCTCGGCACCGCCATCCTGCTCGGTCGCGAGGATCTGATCCGGGCGACGGCGGAACGCGCCGGCATCGATCTCAACCGGCCGGGCCTCGAGATCGTCAATGCCCGTATCTCGACCCGGGTCGAGGCCTATATCGACTATCTCTATGCCAGGCTGCAGCGGAAGGGTTATCTCCACCGTGATGCCCAGCGGCTGATCCACAACGACCGCAACCATTTCGCCGCCACCATGGTGGCGCTCGGCGACGCCGACGGCATGGTGACGGGCATTACCCGCAACTATTCGACGGCACTCGAAGATGTGCGCCGCTGCATCGACCAGAAGCCCGGCCATCGCGTCATCGGCGTATCCCTGGCGCTCTGCCGCGGCCGCACCGTCTTCGTCGCCGATACCGCGGTGCATGACATGCCGACGGCCGAGGAGCTTGCCGATATCGCCGAGGAAGCCGCAGGTCTGGCGCGGCGCATGGGTTATCCACCGCGTGTCGCCCTGCTTGCCTATTCCACCTTCGGCCACCCCTCGGGCGAACGCTCCGAGCGGGTGCGCGAAGCAGTGAAAATCCTCGACAAGCGCCGCGTCGATTTTGAATATGATGGCGAGATGGCCGCCGATGTCGCCCTGAACCGCAAGGTGATGGAGCAATATCCCTTCTGCCGCCTCTCCGGCCCGGCCAACGTGCTCGTCATGCCGGCTTTCCACTCGGCCTCGATCTCGACCAAGATGCTGCAGGAACTCGGCGGCTCCACGGTCATCGGCCCGATCCTCGTCGGCGTCGACAAGCCGGTGCAGATCACCTCGATGGGCGCCAAGGACAGCGACATCGTCAACATGGCGGCGATCGCCGCCTATGGGGCGGGTTCGTAAACCTCGTCCTGCGTTTCTGAGACGCCTTTTGGTGCCCGGCCTTGTGTGTCGGCCGGGCATTTATCCGGCTTTAGACTGCTGCCAAGGGGTGAAGCATCATGAGCGCCAAGGCCTGCCAGCCATTGCCGGCCGATCGTGCCCGGGCTCGATCGCGCCTCCTGAAGATGAGATCAAGTTGAGAAACAAGCTTGTCGTTTTAGTCATCGTGGTCGCCACCTGTTTCGCTTATACGAAATTGATGGCCAGGGTCGGCTCAGGCTCGCCGCCTCCGGATGCGCCATTGGAACAACAGGCTGACCTCATTCGCGTTTATAAATCCGAACGCCGCATGGTCCTTTTGAGACGCGATGCTCCCATCTCTACATACCGGATTTCTTTAGGCACGGCTGCCGATGCCGGGCCCAAGCGACGAGAAGGTGACGAGAGAACACCTGAAGGACGTTACGAAATAGACTGGCGAAATCCAAAGTCCATGGCCTATCTGAGCCTGCACGTCTCCTATCCAAACCCGGATGATCGGCGCAACGCTGAAGCAGGAGGTTTTCCTGCCGGGGGCGATATCATGATCCACGGGCTTCCCAATGGCTGGGGCCTTTTCGGAAACGTCCATCACCTGTGGGATTGGACGGATGGCTGTGTTGCAGTAACCAACCCGGAGATGCGCGATATCTGGGCTCGCGTCCCCAACCATACGCCGATAGAGATCATGCCCTGAATTGCCGGGGCCTGGCGACTAGGAAAGGCTCTAGCTCGCGAAGCGGCCGGCGTCGGCGCCGTAATAATTCAGGTAGCGGTCGGAAATGCTGGAGATCGGCAGCACGATCAGCACGTCGGTCGTGTTGAAGGCATGATCAATGACCGCGCTGGAGCCGACCATCGCGCCGAGGCGCAGATAGCCCTTGATCAGCGGCGGCAGGGCCATCAGCGCCCGCTTCGGGTTGATGGCTTCGACGGGCATCAGGTCCATGTTGCGGGCGAGATCCGGCAGTGCCCCGACGGCCCATTCGTTCTTCGCCAGCACGTTGTGATAGAGGAAAGACAGCGCCAGCGCGTGGCTTTCGAGATAGACACCGGGGAACGAGGCGCAGCCGAACATGGCGCTGACGCCGTGTTTCAGCGCATAGGCCCAGTTGCCCTGCCACAGGAGCTCGACGGTGCGCTTGGTGCGGTATTCCGGCAGCACGCAGGAGCGGCCGAGCTCCATGAAGCGCTTGTCCGGATGTTTCGCGATAAGGCCCTCGATTTCGAATTCGGAAGCCGAGTAAAAACCGCCATTGGCGACGGCGACATCCTGACGCAACAGCCGGTAGGTGCCGACGATCTGGTCTTCCGGGTCGCCCTCGATCGAGCGGTCGAGAACGAGAAGATGGTCGCAGACGGCGTCATAGGCGTCGACATCACGCTGCCGGCGCATGGCATCCAGCGGCAGCTGCGCCTTCATTTCGTCGACGAAGACGCGGTAGCGCACGGCCTGGGCAGCATCGATCTCGCGCGCCGTGCGGGCAAGGCGGGTCTCCAGATTGCCGATGCGGCCGAGGATATCGCCGTCCTTCTGCACAGCAGCCGTCGAGGGTGGTGCAGCCTCCGCGGTGGTGTCACGATTCAGGATGTCGATGGCGGACATGACGATTCTCCCGTTGCCGGCTTATCGACGCCATAAAACACTTCTCTGCGACAGGAAAGTGACATTTTGAATTTCCAAGCGCAAGCAGCGGGCCGGTTCCTGAGGCGCTCACCGCGCCTCTGCCCGGCGGGCGGAAAGTGCGGCGACCGCCTGAACTTCGGTCAGCAGCCGCACCGGATCGACCGGCTTTACCATGACGCGGTTGGCACCGTTGAGCAAGACCTGGCGGCGTGAATCGTCGCTCTTGTCGGCAGTCAGGACGATCACCGGCACCGAGGCGAGATCGAGCCGCCGCTCGTGGCCGCGCAGGCGTCCCAGCATGTCGATGCCGTTCCCACCCGGCATCGAGAGATCGCTGATGATGATATCGGGCCGGGCATTCGCCTCGCAGAGCGCGCAGTCGAGCAGCGACTCGAAATCTTCGACATGGCGCA
This sequence comes from Rhizobium sp. PRIMUS64, assembly GCF_023006465.1. Taxonomy (NCBI): domain Bacteria; kingdom Pseudomonadati; phylum Pseudomonadota; class Alphaproteobacteria; order Hyphomicrobiales; family Rhizobiaceae; genus Rhizobium; species Rhizobium sp. PRIMUS64. Next base: position 5,642 of record NZ_JALBGX010000191.1, read on the forward strand.
CCTTATGCCCGCCCTTTTCCAGGACGACGCGCACCAGCATGGCATTGATCGGATCGTCCTCGCCGAGCAGGATGCTGAGCCCGCTGGCGGGAACCACCGTCTCCGCCACCGAAAGGCCGAAGCCCGGCTGGTTGTCGTTCAGCGCGTCGCGCTTCTCCATGCCGCGCATGCGCCCGCGCAGCACGTCGATCAGCGACTGTTCGCGCAGCGGCCGGATCAACCAGGCATCGAAAAGGTCGAGCGGATGGGCGCTGCGTTCTTCCGGGTTGACGAGCAGGACCTTGCGCAGGCCAAGGGCGGCGATTTCGGCACGATCGGCAAGATGGTCGGAAAATTCCGCCGACATGCGATGGTCGATGATGATATCGGTCGGCCGCCGTCCGCTCTTTGCCAATCCGAGCAGCGTTGTGCGCGCCGTCTCGCCGTCGCCGACGAGATGACAGAGGCCACCGAGCGCGGTGATCGTCTCGGCGATGGCGGTACGCGCGGCACCTGCCGGCGCCAGCAGCACGACGCTGTTGCCGGCAAGCAGCGTGTTTCGCCGGTCAGGGCGCTCGCTGCCGATATCGACTGGGAAGCGGATGGCGAATTCGCTGCCTCTGCCCTTTTCGCTGGCAACCGTCAGAGTGCCGTTGAATTCGCGCATGATGCGGGCGGAGATGGCAAGGCCGAGCCCGGTACCGTTGCTCTTGTCGGCAACGGTCCCGCCCTGCTCGAACTCGCCGAAGACGCGCGCCTGCTCCTCCGCCGTCATGCCTGGACCGCTATCGGTTACGGTGATCAGCAAGTCGCCGGCGTCGAGCGACACGCGGATGAAGACGCCGCCGACCTGGGTGAACTTCACGGCATTGCCGATGACGTTGAACAGAACCTGGCGCAGCCGCGCCGGGTCGAAGCTCATATTTTCAGGGACATCGGATGACACGGTGGCGCCGATCTCGATACCCTTTTCATGCGCCCGGTGGGCGAGCATCTCGACGACGCTTTCCAGAAGCTTGCGCAGCGATTCCGAGCGCGGATGTAGCGCGAAGCGGCCGACCTCGATGGTGGAGAAATCGAGCAGATCCTCGACGAGTTGCGTCAATGCATGGCCGGACTGGCGGATGCTCGCGAGATAGTTCTGCTGCTCCTGCGTCAGCCGCGTCTCCGCAATCAGATGCGTCATGCCGAGGATGCCGGAAAGTGGCGTGCGTACCTCGTGGCTGACGGTGGCAAGCAGCCTCGATTTGGCGGCGCTGTTATATTCAGCCTTCTGGCGGGCCTCCTCGCGGCCCTGCGCGATGAGCCGCTCGTCGGTCACGTCGCGGGCAACGCTCTGCAGCAGCAGGCGGCCGTTCGCCGGGTCGCGGGTAACGACGTCGCGCCAGAGGAAGATGCGCTGGCCTTCCGGCGTCGAGATCTCGACATCGTAGCAGTGCGATATCGGACCGGGGCGGAAGGCAAGGCCGATCTCCTCGCAGGTTCTTCCTTCTGGACGCAGGCGCCCGGTCAGGCGGCGAAAAGTGTCGTTGGCGGAGATGATGCGCCGGTCCATGGTGCGGCTGACCGTGATGTCGCCGAGCACGTCGTGCACGTCGGCAAACAGCTTTGCGCCAGCGTTCCAATCCGGCATGGATTGACCGGGACGCTGCCCGGCCTTGCGCGACCGAACCATCAGCAGGGCATAACTGGCGATGACGGCAAGGCCAAGAACGACGAGACCGCCCGAAAGGAGCAGCGGATCGCCGGCATGGGCAAGCAGCATCAGGATCGTTGCGGCAAGAAGGCCGGCGCCGCCCAGCCAATAGAACAGCAGGCGCCTTGTCGCTGCGGGCCCGCTCTGGCGATCATCGGCTCCCCGGGGTGCCGCTGCGTTCGGTCGTGAGGAAAGGGCCTCCATCCGCTTCTCATGCGGCTTAGCGGCGGGTCCACCGAAGGCGGCGGACAATCTTTCCTGCAACTGTCCCAGGTTCTGCATGCTACCTAGCTAACATGAGGCCCGTTCCGAATGCCTTCAGGATTTCGATAAGATTTTAGCGGCCGGCCTTTTTCGGCAGCAGCAGCTCGTCGAGAATGACGCAACCGGCGCCGATGGTGATGAAACTGTCGGCGAGATTGAAGACCGCGAAGGACCAGCTCTCCGTGTAGAAAAGAATGTAATCGATCACATGTCCATAGGCGAAGCGGTCGACGAGATTGCCAATCGCCCCGGCGATGATCAGCGCATAACCGAGATGAGCGAGCCAGCGATCCTTCGCCGTGCGGTACCACAGCCAGATGACAAAGGCGACGATGACGAGCCGCATGCCGACGATGAACCAGCCATCCATGCCGGACAGCATCGAAAAGGCGACGCCGAGATTGTAGGTGCGGTAGAGCGCCAGCATCGGAATGACCGGCACGACCTCCTGTAGCGGCAGGTAGTGATCGACGGCGATCTTGATGATCTGGTCGATGAGAACGGCGACGACGATGAAGAAGAGGATCGGTGCCGGGCGCGAAAACAGCGCGGGGCGTGCAAGCGTCTGTTCGGTCATTTGCCCTCGGCAAGTGAGAGGAGATGGCGGCGCGCCTCGAAAAGCATGACGGCGGTGGCGACAGCGAGGTTCAAGGAATCGGCGCGGCCCTGCTGCGGAATGCGGGCAAGCGCGTCGGCCTCCTTGGCCAGTTGCTCCGGTAAGCCGGATTGTTCGTTGCCCATCAGGAGCACGACAGGCTTTTTCCGGTAGTCGATCGTCCGGTAATCGACCGCGCCGGCAAGATGCGTCGCGACGACGGAAACGCCGGCCGATTTCCGCCAGGCGATGAATTCTTCAGGGGTTGCCCGCGCGACCGGAACGGCAAAGACCGAACCCATGGTGGCGCGTACGGTTTCGAGCGAGAAAGGGTCGGTCGTTTCTCCGACCAGAATGATGCCGGAAGCGCCGGCCGCATCGGCCGTGCGGATGATGGTGCCGAGATTGCCGGGGTCACGCACCCGGTCGAGCGCCACCCATGTCTCGCCATCCCTCGGCCGGATATCCCGCAGCGGCTTCCAGCGCTGCTCGAAGATGCCGACGACCATCTGCGGATTGTCACGGCGGGTGATCGAGGCGATCACCTTTTCGCTGACTTCGAGCACCAGCCCGCCCGAGGCGACGGTCCTGGCCGCCATCTGCTCGACCAGCGGCTTGCCTTTGGCCGCCTTGGCATAGACCAGCGTGCGGATCGCCCAGCCGAGTTCGATCGCATCGATGACGAGCTTCAGTCCTTCGGCCAGGAAAGTACCGCTTTCCTCGCGCGACTTCTTGTTCGTCAGCGCCTTGATGTCCTTGATGATCGGATTGGCGAGCGAGGTGACCTCCTTCACCTGCCCGACCCTGCGCGGTCCCTGATCGTGGAAATCCTTGCTCATTTCGGCACCCAGCGGGAAAAGAGGGAGGTGGAAAGCGCGCGGCCCTGCGTAATGCCGTCGGCGCCGGCTTCGCGAATCACCAGCTCGCCGGATTCGACCACGCCGCCGGCGCCGCGCATCGTCTCGCGCATCAGCTCGTGGATCGAATAGAAGCTGGCGCGGATCGAATAGGCCGTCAGCACCAGGCCCACGGCCTTCGGCGACAGGATCTCGCGGCAGACATCGAGCATCAAGGGCAGATGCTCGAAGAGATGCCAGACTTCGCCGTTGGGGCCACGGCCGAACTTCGGCGGATCGGTGAGGATGATGTCGTACTGGCTGCCGCGCCGTTCCTCGCGCAGGATGAATTTCATCGCATCCTCGCAGATCCAGCGGATCGGCAGCTTCTCCATGCGCCCGAGCGCCTGGTTTTCCCGCGCCCAGCCGATCGCCTTCTTCGAGGCGTCGACATGGGTGACCTCGGCGCCGGTTGCGGCGGCAACCAGCGAGGCGACGCCGGTATAACCGAAGAGATTCAGCACCTTCAGCGGCCGACCGGCCTTTTCGACCTGCTCTTTCATCCAGCTCCAATGGACGATCTGCTCGGGGAAGACGCCGACATGACGGAAGGAGGTGAAGCGGCCGAGGAAATCGACGCCGAGCAGATTGAGCGGCCAGGTCTCGCCGAGCGCATCTTTCGGGAAGCGCCAGCGGCCGGAGCCTTCCTCGTCGGTATCGCCGGTGAAGACGGCATCGACCTTTTCCCAGACATGCGCGGGCAGCGAAGGCCGCCACAGCGCCTGGGCCTCGGGACGGATGATGCGGTAGGGGCCGTATTGCTCCAGCTTTTCGCCGTTGCCGCTGTCGATCAGGTGGAAGTCGCCGGCCCCGAGCGATTCGAGGATGACGGGCACGCGCTCGACCGGACGTTCGCCGCTGCGTGTCATCAGAGGACGCTCGACCGCGACAGGCACGGCAGCCT
>NZ_JALBGX010000192.1:0-9910 GCF_023006465.1 Rhizobium sp. PRIMUS64
CAAGGGCGGGCTCGGCTCGGCCAGCGCCGTCAGCAGCACCGGGCATCGCGTTGCGGCGATCGTCGCCGTCAATGCGCTGGGCTCCGCAACGATCGGCGACGGACCGCATTTCTGGGCGGCGCCTTTTGAAAAGGATGCGGAATTCGGTGGGCTCGGCATGCCTGATGTGGCCGACCACCGGATGCGGCTCAAGGGCATGAACACGCCGGCAACGACGATCGGCGCTGTTGTGACCGATGCGCAGCTGACGAAGGCCGAGGCGCACCGGCTTTCGCTCGCCGGCCATGACGGCCTCGCCCGAGCACTGCTGCCGGCGCATCTGCCGCTCGACGGCGACACCGTCTTTGCCGCTTCGACGGCCAAGCATAGAAGAGACGACATGGTGAGCCTGATGGAGCTTTGCCACCTCGCGACCATCGTCATGGCCCGGGCGATTGCCCGCGGCGTCTACGCCGCGACCGCCCTTCCGGTCGAGGGCGCGCAAAAGGCCTGGCGCGACCGCTATCCGAGCAGCGGCTGATTGAATAGGGTCAGACTCTCTACAGATCAATATGCCGAATGGCGGAGAGACGTGAATGCAGATCCGGGCGCTGATGTATTTCGACGAGCTGGTCAGGACCAATTCGATGCGCCAGGCGGCCGAGAATCTCAATGTCGCGCCGACGGCGATCAGCCGGCAGATCGAGAACCTCGAATATCATTTCGGCGCGCCGCTCGTCGAACGCAGCGCCCGCGGCGTCAAGCTGACGGCCGCCGGCGAACTGCTTGCTGCCCGCGCCGGCCGGACGCTGCGCGAACTCGATCACGTGCAGCAGCTGATCGAAGATCTTAAAGGCCTGCAGCGCGGCCGTGTCAGCATCTATGCCAATGGGGCGACCGTCGCCAATCTGCTGGCGCCGGCGCTTGCCGAATTCAGCCTGAAATATCCGAAGCTGCGCTTTACCGTGACAATCACCAGCGCGCGGCAGGCGGTCGATGCGGTCAACAGCGCCGAGGCGGATATTGCGGTGACGCTGTTTGCGCCACCGATGTCCGGCACCAAGGTGCGGCTGCGCTCCGAGATCGCCTATGATCTCATCGTCACGCCGCAGCATCCGGCCGCCGCGCATGCCGAGATCCCTATCGGGCAACTCGCCGACTACGCATTGGCGCTGCCGGATCAATCCTTCGGCTTCCGCCAGGCTTTCGACGCGCTGTTCGAGAAGGAGGGGTTGAGCCTCGATCCCGTCTTCGTCACCAGCTCGCTCGAAATGCTGAAGGAACTTGTGCTCAGCGGGGCTGCGGCCACGCTGCTGCCAGCGCTGACTGTCCGCCGCGAGATCGAGGCAGGTCAGCTCCTTGCCATTCCGCTCGTCGGCAAGACCGGCATCCGCACCCATGTCGATCTCTGCGTTGCACCGGACCGGCAGCTGTCCTTCGCCGCGACGAAACTGCTCGACTTCATCGAGAGGTTCATGCGCGAGCGCACGAACCGCCGGACCGAGACGAAAGACTGACGCTTCGCGCTTGCATTGCCCGCGGATTTGCGGTGTAGCTTTTTCGGCTACACTGAGCACACAAAATCGTCATTGTGTGTGCACCGGCATAGTGTCACTCTCCTCGCAAAAGGTCTTCGTCATCGACGCGCGGCCAGATAAGGGAACATGATGATCAAGCTTTCGTTTGCGCCTTCAGCGCGTTTCGCCCGGCGGCTTTCGCTCGGTGCTGCGCTTTCGGCCGGCCTGGTGATGACGGCGATGACGCCGGCCGAGGCGGCGAAGACCACGCTTAATCTCGGCATGAGCGTCGAGCCAACCGGTCTCGACCCGACGATCGCAGCACCAGTCGCAATCGGCCAGGTGACCTGGCAGAACGTGTTCGAGGGGCTGGTGACGATCGACCAGGCCGGCAAGATCCAGCCGCAGCTGGCGAAAAGCTGGGAGATCTCTCCCGATGGCCTGACCTATACGTTCAAGCTACAGACCGGCGTCAAATTCCATGACGGTGAGGCCTTCGATGCCACTGCTGCCAAGTTTTCGCTCGACCGCGCCCGCGGCGCCGATTCCGTCAATCCGCAGAAGCGCTTCTTCGCTTCGATCGCCTCGGTCGATACGCCCGATGCCGAAACGCTGGTGCTGCATCTCTCGGCGCCGACCGGCAGCCTGATCTACTGGCTCGGCTGGCCAGCCTCGGTGATGGTCGCACCGAAGACGGCTGCCGACGACAAGACGACGCCAGTAGGCACCGGTCCGTTCAAATTCGCCAGCTGGGCGAAGGGCGACAAGGTCGAACTCGCCAGGAATGCCGATTATTGGAACAAGAATGCGGCCGCCAAGCTCGACACGGTGACCTTCCGCTTCATCGCCGATCCGCAGGCGCAGGCGGCTGCGCTGAAATCCGGCGATCTCGATGCCTTTCCGGAATTTGCCGCGCCTGAGCTGATGAGTTCTTTCGACGGCGATGCGAGGCTGGTCACCAAGATCGGCAATACCGAGCTCAAGGTCGTTGCCGGCATGAACAATGCCAAGAAGCCGTTCGACGACAAACGCGTCCGCCAGGCGCTGATGATGGCGATCGACCGCAAGACGGTAATCGACGGCGCATGGTCGGGCCTCGGCACACCGATCGGCAGCCACTACACGCCGAACGATCCGGGTTATCAGGACACGACCAATGTGCTGCCCTACGACGTCGAGAAGGCGAAGGCGTTGCTCGCCGAAGCCGGCTATCCCAACGGCTTCACCTTCACGATCAAATCGCCGCAGATGGCTTATGCGCCGCGCAGCGCCCAGGTGATGCAGGCGATGTTTGCCGAGATCGGCGTAACGATGAATATCGAGCCGACCGAATTTCCGGCGAAATGGGTCCAGGACATCATGAAGGACCGCAACTTCGACATGACGATCGTTGCCCATGCCGAACCGCTCGACATCGACATCTATGCCCGCGATCCCTATTATTTCAATTATAAGAACCCCGCTTTCAACGCGCTGATGAAGAAGGTCCAAGAGACGACCGATCCCGCCGCGCAGAGTGCGATCTATGGCGACGCGCAGAAGATCCTCGCCGAGGACGTGCCGGCGCTCTACCTCTTCGTCATGCCGAAACTCGGCGTCTGGGACAAGAAGCTGAAGGGACTGTGGGAGAACGAGCCGATCCCTTCCAACGTACTCTCCGGCGTTTCCTGGGACGAGTAGGCGAACAGTTAAGGCGGATTGAGAGGCATGAACGAGGGGAAGCCGCATAACGAACCGTTCGATGCCGGTCGCAGCCCTCCCCGTTCCACATCGAAAGTGTGGCAAGCATGATCTCACTCCTCGCCCGCCGCTTCGCCGGTCTCCTCGTCACCCTCGTCGTCGTCTCACTGCTGATCTTCGCCGTCATGGATCTTCTGCCCGGTGATCCCGCCTCGATCATGCTCGGCACCTCGGCAACACCTGAAACGCTTGCCGCACTGCGCCACGATCTCGGGCTCGATCAGCCGCTGCTGCTGCGCTACGGGCAATGGTTGACCGGCGTGCTCTCCGGCAATCTTGGCAATTCCTTAACTTATGGCGTGCCAGTCGCGGGATTGATCGTCGAGCGGCTGGCAGTGACGCTGCCGCTGGCGCTGATGGCGATTATGCTTTCTGTGGCGATTGCCTTGCCGCTCGGGGTGCTGGCCGCCTCGCGCCGCGGCGGTGTCTTCGACATCATCGCAACGCTGTTTTCGCAGATCAGCATCGCCGTGCCCGCCTTCTGGGTGGCACTGCTGTTGATCATCCTGTTTTCGACGATGCTCGGGCTGATGCCGGCCGGCGGCTTCCCGGGCTGGAGCGCCGGGCTGATGCCGGCATTGCAGGCGCTGGTTATGCCCGCCGTCGCGCTGGCGATGCCGCAAGCGGGTGTGTTGACGCGGGTGGCGCGCTCGGCGGTGCTCGATACGATGCATGAGGATTTTGCCCGCACCGCCGTGGCCAAGGGACTGTCACGCAGTGCAGTGCTGTGGCGGCATATCGTGCCGAACGCGCTGATCCCGATCCTGACAATGATCGGGCTGCAATTCACCTTTCTCGTCGCCGGCGCGGTGCTGGTGGAAAACGTCTTCAACCTGCCCGGCCTCGGGCGGCTCGCGCTGCAGGCGCTCTCCCAGCGCGACATCATCGTGATGCAGGATGTCGTGCTGTTTTTCGCAGGTCTTGTCATCGTGATGAATTTCATCGTCGATCTCTCCTATCTGGCGATTGATCCCAGGATGAGAAAGGCGGCCTGACACATGGCACCGGTCGTATCCACCGCAATCATGAGCCGCCGCCGGGTCTTTAGACTTAGCCGGCGAATGAACCTGATTTCAGGGGCTGTCATCATCGGCCTGCTGGTCACCGTTGCACTGCTGTCGCTTGTCTGGACGCCGCTGCCGCCGGCGAAAATGCAGATCATCCACAAGCTGCAGCCACCGCTTGCCTTCGGCCTGCTCGGCACGGACCAGTTCGGCCGCGATGTGCTTTCGATGCTGATGGCAGGCTGCTGGAATTCACTGTCGATCGCCATTACCGCGGTGGCGATCGGCGGGACGCTCGGCTCGATCGCCGGCATTTCGGCGGCGGCGATCCGCGGTCCTTTCGAGGCGTTGCTGATGCGCATCTGCGACGTCATCTTCGCCTTGCCGCCGATCCTGTCCGCCATGGTGCTCGGCGCCTTTCTCGGGCCGGGGCGGTTCACCGCGATCGCCGCGATTGCCGTCTTCATGATCCCGGTCTTTGCCCGCGTCACACTCGCGACCTCGCTGCAGGCCTGGAGCCGCGACTATGTGACGGCGGCGCGCGCGATCGGCAATACGCGCCTGACCATTTCGCTACGCCATGTGCTGCCGAATATCATGAGCCAGATCATCGTGCATGGCGCGATCCAGCTGGGGCTGGCGATCCTCACCGAAGCGGGGCTCAGCTTCCTTGGGCTCGGCATGGCGCCGCCGGCGCCGACCTGGGGCCGGATGCTTGCCGATGCGCAAACCTATCTGGCGCTCGCCCCCTGGCTGGCGATCCTGCCCGGCCTTGCCATCGCGCTCACCGTCTTCGGCTTCAACATGCTCGGCGACGGTTTGCGCGATCTGCTCGACCCGCGCGAGGCGAGCCGCTGATGTCCTCCCAAGACGAAAAGCCCGAAAGACCATGCCATGACCGAAACCGACCTTACCATTCGCGAACTCAGGCGGCGCTTCACCGATAAGAGCCTCTCCCCTCTCGAATACTGGCTTTCCCTCGAAGGCCATATAGCGGCCTGGGAGCCTTCGATTTCGGCACTCTACCTCTACGATCCGGAATCGGCGCGCGCGCAGGCGAAAGCGTCGACGGAGCGCTGGGCCAAGGGAGAAACGCTGGGCCCCCTCGACGGCATCCCGGTGACGCTGAAAGAGCTGATCGCCACGAAGGGCCAGCCGGTGCCGCTCGGAACGAGGGCAGTGGAACTGAAGCCGGCGGACGCCGACGCACCGGCCGCCGCCCGACTGCGCGAAGACGGCGCGGTGATCTTCGCCAAGACCACCTGCCCTGATTACGGCATGCTTTCCTCCGGGCTTTCGAGCTTTCATCCTCTCAGCCGCAATCCCTGGAACACCGCGCAGAATCCCGGCGGATCGAGCGCCGGGGCTTCCGCAGCGGCGGCGGCCGGCTATGGACCGCTGCATATCGGCACCGATATCGGCGGCTCGGTGCGCCTTCCCGCCGGCTGGACCGGCATCTTCGGCTTCAAGCCGAGCCATGGGCGCATTCCGGCCGATCCCTATTATGTCGGGCGCTGCGTCGGGCCGATGGCGCGCACGGTCGAGGATGCGGCCTTTTCGATGGCGACGCTGTCACGGCCGGACTGGCGCGACGGCACCAGTCTGCCGCCGAACGATTTCAACTGGATGGATCTCGACATCGACCTATCGGGCATGAAGATCGGGCTAATGCTCGATGCCGGCTGCGGGCTTACGGTGGAGGACGAGATCAGGGTCGCAGTCGAAGCGGCGGCGCAACAGTTCGAGAAGGCCGGCGCGACCATTGTATCAGTCCAGCCGGTGCTGACGCGCGCGATGCTGGATGGCCTCGACAAATTCTGGCGGTCCCGGTTCTGGGGCGATATCGCCGAGCTCGACGACATCAGGCGCGACAGCATCCTGCCCTATATCAGGGATTGGGCGATGGGCGGCGCCGACATCAGCGGTGTCGATGCGGTCAGGGGCTTCAACCAGACGATCGAGATGCGCAAGAGCTGCGGACAGCTGTTTACCGAGGTCGACGCCCTGCTTTCGCCGACCAATCCGATCATCTCCTATCCGGCCGAATGGGCATCGCCGACCAACGATCCGGCCCTGCCGTTCGAGCATATCGGTTTCACCGTGCCGTGGAACATGTCGGAGCAGCCGGCCGCGTCGATCAATTGCGGTTTCTCCCGATCAGGGATGCCGATCGGCCTGCAGATCGTCGGGCCGCGTTTCGACGACATGCGGGTGCTGAGGCTGTCGAAAGCCTTCGAGGACTGGACCGGCGGGGTAAGATCCTGGCCGCGACCTCCGATCAGCTGATCGGGCGGCGATAGCCGGTCGGTTGCTCGTAGAGCCAGCCGATGCGCTCGACGGCGGCCGCGAAATTCTCGCGCGCCACCGTCATGCTATGGCCGTTGGCGTGCAGAATGGTTTCCGGATCCTCGAAGACGGCGACATGGCCCTTCCAGAATACCAGGTCGCCACGGCGGATTTCGGAGCGATCGATCGGCTGGCCGAGGCCCGCCGCCTGCAGGTCGGCATCGCGCGGCGCAGCTCTGCCCGTCATCAGCATCGCCAGCTGGACGAGGCCGGAGCAATCGATGCCGAGGCCGGAACGTCCGCCCCAGAGGTAGGGCGTTTCCAGGAAACGGGCGACGATCTCCACGTAATCGGCGCCATCGAGAGCGCCGATCGGCTGGACGTGCTTGGCAAAGATCGCCGTTCCGTCCTCGAGCACGACGTAGCGATTGCCCCGCGCTTCCGCCTCGCCGGCGACGTAGACGCGGCTTCCCATCGACACGATGGCCTGGTGGGGCTTGCGCAGTTCCGGTTCGGGATAGACGAAGGTGCGCTGCACGGTGACGATATGGGTCGGTGCCGGCCTGCCTTCTAAGAGCGCGTCCGCCGCGACATAGCCGACATAACCGTCCGCGGCGGCTTTCACCCAGCACCAGCCGTCGGCGCGATCGAAAACCGTCACATCCTCGCCGAGAAGCAGTTCCGTATCGATGCCGCGGGCAAGGTCCGGTTCAGGGCGCACGGCCAGGACAGGAACGGCGACACGCGCCGGCGCGCCCTTCACAAAGCGCGACGCCTCGACCTTGCCTTCGAGGCCGGCTTCCGCGAGATCAGGCCGGTAGGCATGCAGGCGGCGGTCGAGCATCGTCATTCGCATTCCTTTCAGATCGGCAGCCGGCGGGCCTGATCTCGTATGAGATCGCCGAGCTTTTCCAGGTAAAGCGCACCGCCGACGGTGCGCTTGATGATCACGTTGCGCCGGTCGGCATCGTCACGCACACGGTCGACCAGGCCCATCTCGCCCATCGTATCCAAGGCGCGGGTGATGACCGGCTTGGTGACATCAAGTGTGGCGGCAAGCCCGCGCACCGTGTGCGGCGGCGGCACCAGATAAATATGCAGCAGGATCGCCATCTGGCGCAACGTCAAATCGCGATCGTCGTGGCGGACCTGATCGAGCGCCGCGCCATGCCAGAGCCCCAGCGCCTGCGAGGCGGTCAGTTCGATCGGCACGGCCCCTCCGGAAGATCGTTACGCTAGCGTTCCATTTTCCGGTAGTTGCCATGCACATGCAAGGGGCGCTGGAAATTGCCGCCTGGCAGGGTGAATAAAATTTTAACGATCGGCAGCGAGGCGCAGCGCGTGAACAGGGATCACGCGATGCGCCTCAGCGCTTATTTCTAAAGCATGTTGCGCCAAACTGTGCAGCGGTTTTGCGATACGACATGCGTAAAACAAAGACTTAAAGCGCATGGAGTGGATCTGAGAGATCGCGACGCGCTTTAGCATAGCATCAGCGCAAGCTCTCGCGGATATGGTGAAAGAGCGCGCGGATCGCCTGTGCCTCGCCGCCGCCCGGCGAATGTGGTCGTTCGGCTTGAGCCCAGCCGTAAATGTCGAAATGCGCCCAACTCTTCGCCTTGCTGACGAAACGCTTGAGGAAGAGGGCTGCGGTAATCGCCCCCGCCATGCCGCCGGCGGGGGCATTGGTAAGATCGGCGAACTTGGTGCGGATATCCTTTTCGTAGCCGGAATAGAGCGGCAGGCGCCAGATCGGATCGTCGGTTTCCAGGCTCGCTTCGGTCAGATCATGGGCCAGATTGGCGTCGTCGGTGAAGAAGGGCGGGAGATCCGGGCCAAGGGCAACGCGGGCAGCGCCGGTCAGCGTCGCCATGTCGATCAACAGATCGGGTTCTTCCTCATCTGCATAGGCAAGCGCATCGGCAAGGATCAAACGGCCTTCGGCGTCGGTATTGTCGATCTGGACGGTCAGGCCCTTGCGGCTCCGATAGATGTCGCCGGGCCGGAAGGCATTGGACGAGATCGCGTTTTCGACGACAGGGACGATGACGCGCAGGTCGACCTTCAGCTTGGCGTCCATGATCATCAGGGCAAGCCCCATGACATTCGCCGCGCCGCCCATGTCCTTCTTCATCAGCAGCATGGAGGCGGCAGGCTTGATGTCGAGACCGCCGGTGTCGAAGCAGACGCCCTTGCCGACGAGCGTCACCTTGCGATGGCCCCTCTTGCCCCAGCGCAGTTCGAGAAGGCGCGGCGCATCGGCGCTGGCGCGGCCAACGGTATGGACCAGCGGGAAGTTTTGCTTGAGCAGGTCGTCGCCCGTAATAACCGATACCTCCGCCTTGTAATGTTCGGCCAGGCCACGGAAAACGGCCTCGAGTTGTACCGGCCCCATGTCATTCGTCGGGGTATTGATCAGGTCGCGGGCAAGAAAGACGCCGGCGAGCTGGCGCTTGATGTCGGCGGCGTCGGCATCGCGGGGGATCATCAGCGTCGCCGCCGGCGATTTTTCGGATTTGTAACGGTCGAAACGGTAGCTGCCGAGCCCAAAGCCGAGAGCCAGGCGATTTGCCGTCAGCGGCGCGGTCTCGATGTGCCAGTCGCCGGCCGGCAGCGCACGAGCGAGCCGGCCTGTGATGTAAGGCTGCTCGGATGGATTGGTGCCAAGGCCGTAAAGCGCGCCGCCGAGATGGCCTTCGGCCGTCGGGATCAGCAGCAGCGACCCACTTTCGGCCTTGTAGCCTGCCCGGCGCGCCCAATCGAGCGCGATCGGATCGATCGTGCCGGTCTCGATATGGGCAGGCGTGACGGCAAAGATCGGCAGCGTCAAACCGCCCTTCGTGTTGAAAGGGGTCGGTCTCTCGATGAACTGATAGGGGGCCATGATTGTCCTTCGGCGGTCGTAAGGAATCGTTCCTTAACGGTCTGTTAGGGTTAACAGACTATTGCTGGAGCGAAGATTGCGTCAAACCTTTCCCTGTTCCGCTTCGAGGTCAGGCGCCGATTTCGGAATCCAGGAACGCATCATGCCTGCCTCGCTCACCACATTCACGAATCGTATCCTGCAGGGCGCTGCGGCCTCGCTGATCGTCCTTGCGCTTGCCGGCTGCTCGACGACCAAGGACCGGATGACAACTGGCTCGGTGCCGAAGCTCACCAAGCCGGTTGAAGAGATGGACGCGACGGAGCTGCGCTCGGCGACGGACCGGCTCGGCCAGGCCTATGAAAAGAACCCGCGCGATCCCGTCACCGGGGTCAATTATGCCAATCTGCTGCGCATGAACGGCCGCGACACGCAGGCGCTCGCCGTCATGCAGCAGGTGGCCATTGCCAATCCCGGCGACCGCAACGTGCTGGCCGCCTACGGCAAGGCGCAGGCGGCGG